>JBOFQC010000077.1:0-2523 GCA_051660725.1 Thermoguttaceae bacterium | reverse complement strand
AATCGAGACGACCAACGGGAGTCGGAACACTTTCCGCGAAGCGTATGAAAATACCGTTTTACGGTATATTTTCATGTTGAGGTACACACACTTGCAGAAACTCGAATAAACACTTACAATTGACTTTGTATATTTGAATTTTGTTTTTTACGTTCTTTTCTCTATTATATTTTACACGAAATCATGTCCCAGACAATAAACCTCATCGTAAATGCTGACGATGCAGGAATCGCCCCGGCAGTTAACGATGCAATTTTAGACGGAGCTAGAAAAAATGTGATATCTGCCGCAAGTGTTATGTCGAATATGCCGTATGCGGAAGAAGCGGTAAAGTTATTCACGCAACAAGTACCGTTATTGGAGCTGGGACTGCATTTCTGTTTGACGAGTGGTCGACCAATTTCTGATCCGAAAGAGATACCGTTACTTGTCGACTCAAATGGCAATTTTAATCGCGGGTTTTTAGGACTTTTAAAGCTGTATTATTCACGTAAAAGAAATGATTTTCTAGTGCAGGTATACAAGGAGCTTCTTGCTCAACTTGATTGGTTTGCAGAAAGAGACGTTCCGATTATATTTATTGACGGGCATCAGCACATACAGATGATCCCCGGCATTTTCGAGGTTGTGCAGGAAGAGGCCAAGAAGCGTGATCTGCACATACGGATTTCTGACGAACGAATAGGAACTTTCCGACGTTTCAGAAAAAGGTTTTCGGTTTGGTTTCCCGGCGGGTTCGTGAAGAAATGGCTGCTTTCCCACTTAAGCCAGCGTGACGCGGTTGCGCTTTCGATTCTTTACTTGTTCGTGAATAAGAAACCGATAATTTCTTATCACGGCGTGTTAGATACCGGCAAGTTCACGTTTGACGCCTGGCAAAACTTGTTCGAGTCGATCAGCTACGAAATTTCTACTTTAAAACAAACGCAGCCGTTGAATTTGGCATTTGAAGACGGAGCAAAAGATTCTGGTAATACTTCGAACTCTGATAACGCATCGGATTCAGGTAACACTTCGAGAAGAGGGAACAGAACAAATTCGGCGGTTAGAACGCTTTTAGTTAACCTTCACCCGGCTACTGAAGAAATCATGCTTATGGAAAGGGATAAGTTCCGAACAAGCGAAGCGGACAAGGATTTTATGTGTCAACTGAACAGGATCAACGAATGGCGCGACCTGACATGCGAGAGGTTCCAAAAACTTCTCGAGACGCATAACGTTAAAATTGTTGGTTTTGGCAAAGGTGTAAAAGAAAGCCGTTCACGGCAAGAGTTCGGAGACAGGTGAAGAAACAGCGAACGGCGGACGTTAGCCCGCCGGTATAAAGTGAATAGGCGAATAAGTGATAAGTCCCTTTTTTTCCTGCTCACCTAACTCCTAACTCCTTAAAAAACCGTGACGGCCACAAAATTTTTCTGTAATCATTATAATTCTAGGAAAGTATTCATGTCATGAGAAAAATTATTTATGTATTATTACTTTTGTCTGCATTAGGTGCAGCGACGCATGCTTCGGAGCATGACACCATTATCGGTTACAAACAAGCGGTGCTTGATGACTGGATGACGCAAGCCAAACTCCGTTATAATGATAATGGTGCAAGTGCAATTTCCGTAATTACTTGTGAAGAAGACGCAAACGGTGCCGTTGACGGTGTCATTGATGGGAAATGGGGATTTCATACCGAAAATGAACCCAATCCGTGGTGGCAGATTGATTTTGAACAACCGGTTGAAATTTGCAAAATACGTCTTTACAACCGTTGTGATCATTGTGGCGAACGGAATAGACACTTGATTGCGCAGATTTCTGACGACGGGAAGAATTGGACGAATTTCTGGCAAAACGACGGGACAATGTTTTACGGTGCAACTGACTCTGCGCCGCTTGAAATCACGTTTCCGCTGACTGGTGTAACGCTTTCGCAGAAAAAAAATGACGCGGCAGATTCCAAATCAGTAACAGCCGGAACTCAGCCGGTTAAAGGGCGGTTCATGCGTTTGACAATTGACGGCACCTCATACCTGCATCTTGACGAAGTTGAAGTTTACGCAAAAGATAACCCGGATGTAAATATCGCTTTAGGCAAACCAGCCACGCAAAGCAGCACCAGCCAATGGTCTACTAAACCCGTAACTCTTGACAGCGAAAATAATTACGACTCGTTAATAACAAATGAAATACTTGCAAAAGTATTAAAAAGCGGCCGTTTACTTGCTGCCGACTTGCGTTTGAAAGGGGTTGATACCGCTGCTGCCGAACCGGTGTTCAACGAAGTTGCAATCTTCCTGGCAAGCAGTGACACCAAATTAACAAAAGCCGAATCTGACGCCGACACGAAATTTGCTCTTTACGTGAAATTACGTGGCGCGATTCGTGAACTTGCGCTTTCTAATCCGCTTATTAATTTCGACTCAATTGTTTTCGCGAAGCATGCACCGGGAATTTTTCCTCACGTTTCCGACCAATATTACTGCTGGTGGCAGCGTGGCAACGGTGCGATTTGTGTGCTACAAAACACAG
>JBOFQC010000076.1:0-3763 GCA_051660725.1 Thermoguttaceae bacterium | reverse complement strand
CTCTGACGCCGTAAAAACCGGTGTCAAACGGCAGCGATCTTTCACCTTCTTGGTCTCTTCCTAAACCGTAGGCCGCTGGTTCGATTCCAGCCGGGGGTATTTACGAAAGCCTAGAAAACACGGACTTTACGTCGACTGTTGGCAGCAGAGTTTGATGCTATTTCTCTCGCAGAGCCGAAAACAGTGCCGACACAAAACGCACCAAAAGGGATACAAACAGCTCGGTCAACTGGATGACATTAAGCAAATTTCCTGGGTTTTCTGGCTTTGCATGTTCGATTTGGGTTCCCACGTTCCCATCTTCGGTCTAGGGACCGTTTCCCCTTCTCGCTCACTTCGCCGACAGCGGCACACATTTATAAGCAACCTTTGTCGGGCTGGGGTTGCCTCAAAAACGGAACAATTGCATGCAAAACACTCAACGATAGAGTTGACGATGCAGATTTACACACGTCGATCAGGCGGAGCAAATCGACGCGATTCATTCATTGCCGGGTTTACGGTGGTGGAAATGAAATTATGCTAATCCTTGAATTAATAGTTATAATTTTACGGTTCCAAAATTTTTCTCTTCCGTAAACTCAAACATATCCAATAGCTAATAAGTGTAACACAATATAATGTTTCAGTATGTAATCAGCTTTTTAGTACATGCAACCTTAGTATTGTCGTCTCACTTGCACTACTACTCAGCCAAATTTAAATTGGTCGATTATGTTTAGCCGCTGATCTTAGATCAGCGTTTCCAACCTAATAAATTTAATCTTGTTTGCGTACTACCTTCTGGATAATGCAAGTTTGTTAAGCGATAAAACACGCCTGCTGATTAACAATCTACATAATTATGTACTACGTCAAATAACTTGATGTAATATACGATTATTCATCACTGTCATCTGCATCGTCGTCATCCGAATCATCGTCGTCTGCATCATCGTCATCTGAATCATCGTCGTCCGAGTCATCGTCGTCCGAGTCATCGTCATCTGCATCATCGTCGTCTGAGTCATCGTCGTCTGAGTCATCGTCATCTGAATCATCGTCATCCGAATCATCGTCGTCTGAATCATCGTCAATGTCGGCTATATCATCGACAACAATAATGTACGTATCGACCAACTCTTGGTTGTATGCAATACGAGTAGCTACAACGGTAACAATATTTTCTTGGTATAAATTGAAAAGTTTTTCGTTGGCACTGAAAACCAATTGGTTTTTCTTAGCTTTGGGAGCATGTTCTTTCATTATAAGGCGGAGCAAGTCGCCTAATTCATTGTTCTGGATAAATTCTTTATTCACAAGTGATTTGAGTAACTTTTCGCAAGATTTGGCGTCCTTTTCAGATTCCAATTGAATAATCACATCAAAATTCATTTTAGCTGGTGAAAATCCAGCAGACACAAATTCTGTTGCGTTTATAACCGAAAGAATATCTTTGCTTTCCGCACTGATCGGTGTATTTTGAATCATTGCCGGAAGCGATGCTTTTACTAATGACTTAAGTTGTTCTGACGGAGCGTAAACAAGCTTTATTGGCATTTTAGATTGAAGAGCCAATGCCGTTTCAATATCTGAGCGTTTAGCTGATTTCAAAGCGTCGAATGTTTTCAAGAATGATTTAGCATTATCTTTTGAAGAAACAACGAAATAAGTCCACTCATTTTTCGTGCCGGCAGATTGGAAATTTAACTCGTCAAAACATTTTTTCACATCAGCTTTAATCGTCGGGTTACCTGGAACTGCGATTATTAATGGGCAAGTGTCAAGCAATTCCAAAACAGACATTACATAAATATCTTTAACTTTAGCGTCAAGAAAATGCTTTTGCGTTTTTTTGATTTCTTTTTTTACAGAATTTAACTGCTTTTTACACTGTGCTTGGAGTTTCGCGGCGTCACTTTTTCCATTAGGGGCAACGTTCGAATAAGCAGTCGTTACCAATTGAATTCGAGATTCAATTTGCGAAAAAATGGCATCAACATCAAGTTTTTTTACATCAATATGCGCTACGAAAATAGTATTTTCCTTTAGTAGAGGAGCAATCTTTTTCGTGGAGCTGTCTTCCTTGGCATAAACTAGGCAAGTTGAACATAGCAGTATTGTTGATAATACGACACAAACAGACAAAACAATTTTTTTCATTTGGATAAAACAAAAAGTGGGAAAGTGAGTAATCACAAGTAACTATATCATATAGCTTTAATTCAATAGTCACAACGACAAACATATCGTCGGCATGGAATTGTATCAGAACTCCAGAATTAAGAAAAGATTAATTTCTAAAAATATTCCAACAACATCACTAAAATAATTATCTATTGTTTGATCAGTAAATTTCTAACATTTGTGACAAAAGCGTGAGGCAAGAAATGGCTGAAAATACTTTGACAAGCCGTTCGATGATTTGTTTCGCCGAACGGCTTATTGTGCGATTTTCGCAAATTTAAAATATTATTTTTGAATATAGATGCTTTTGCACTAAATGTCACAAAGAGCTTTGAACTTAATTTCAGTTATACCGGAGCCCGGTATGGGCGGTACGCTTCGCGTGAAGTGTTCCGCCTCACGTTGGTCGGCTCTTTTCCCGAGTTTTTCAATGTTTGGTACTGATTATATTAAGCTTACCCTAAATTGGAAAACATGCAGTTTTTGCCGAGCGACAGTATAGTTGTGCCGTCAATTACACTTGCCATTGAGGATTGTATTGGTTGTCCTGCTGTCATTGTTTCATTCGCCGCGCCGAGGGTTGCTGTCAAGATAAATTTTTTTAGTCTTCGCTGAGGAATTTCACAATGCCTTTGATTCGCATCTTGTTTTCAGGACTTGTGGTGCTGATTATCATTAACAAAAAATCTTGCTTTAACATTTCAAGTGCTTTCGCTTCTTCGTTTGTTATTTTATTCACCTTGTCAGGTTAATTTGGTCGGCTCTGAAAAGCAGCTTTCTTGCGTTTCGCATCATCTTAAATATAATACACCGTATGCAATAGATGCTGGACGATTTTTTTGAGATGAAAGCAAACAGGATAAAAAACGATATCAAGAAAATTTACTATTAAAGACCGTGAACCAGACCTATTCGCGTATTTAGGCAGCTTCGTCACCTTGACAAATCGTCGTAAAGCAATAGAATTCCAGCGGATAGTTGTCATTATATTATGTAAATTTCCACAACATCCACATGTACGGTTTTTCGCAGCGTAAAATCATTTGTTGCGGCATTAGTATCGCCGTAATGTTGTTTGCTTCGCTTTATACCCAAGCGAGTTACGCCGAATCTTTTAAAGAAATCTGTGATGCAAGAGCTGAAAAATATCTTCAGTCAGTCGTTCGAAACGCTCAAAAACAACCACCAGAAGTCGCGCAGCAGATCATACGAGATGCCGAAAATTTTGTCAAGCGAAAATTTGAAGAACTCAAGGCGTTGTCAGATGTACCAACTGAACTCATGCGTACCGAAACTGCTGACGCTTCACTGATTTTGGCACGTCTCGAAACTCTTAAAAGTGAAAACAACGCTGCGACAATCGACAGGGCAAAACAATTTTTGAACCATAAATTTGCGCCGCCAACTAAAAAAGAACTATTAGTTACCCTAGCAGTACCCTGCCATTTTATTGTTGACAGCAGTCGGCTCCTTGTGCAACAGTCTTCGCCGTTTAAACAGCACATTGTCATTTCCGGTAGTGCAGTTTCTTGCGTCATAACCACTTCTAATACGTCTCCGTTCCGTAGTAACTCGAAGCAGGCAATGTGCACTGTCG
>JBOFQC010000075.1:0-2801 GCA_051660725.1 Thermoguttaceae bacterium | reverse complement strand
GGATACAATTTTCTATGGGCTACTTGTTAAAGAAGGCTGGCTCTGGGGTATTGACTCGGATTATTATGGGTATGACACGCAGTAACTTTTTCAAAATAATTGTTCTATGACACGTTTAATGATGGGGGTTTCTTTGATGGTTTTTTGTATGAGTGGCGTTTCATGCGGGGATTCTGCTTACCAAAAGTTCGGTTGGAAAGCGGAGGATTACTTTGACGATCCGAAAGTCATTGCGCTCTGCAAAGCCATTGAAGCAAAGGACATTGCAAAAATCGACAAGCTGGTCGCCGATGGCGCCGACGTCAATGCCAAGGGCAAGGGGAATATGACCCCCTTGCTTTGGGCGTTTCCTGGCAACAAATCGCAAGTATTCAAGCGCATCCTTGAGCATGGCGCTGATCCAAACGTTGAAATCACTTCTGATTTTGGAACAAAGGGGATCTTTTCACCGGGGGACTCCGTTCTTCACTTGGCCGCGATTACCGCTTTTCCAAACTATTTCAAGTATGTCATGGAGCACGGAGGAGACCCGAATTTGATTCGAGGCAACAGTACGAAAGATTCACCGCTCATGTCTGTTCTCAAAGGTGAATGCCCATCAAGAAAAGAATCAATAAAAATGTTGATTGATGCTGGTGCTAACTTGGACTATGTGAATGAAACCAATACCACAGTTCTTTGGGATGCTGCTGCTGGCGGCGCACAGTATAAACTGGTTCTTCAGTTACTTGAAGCGGGGGCTTCATTTAACGTCTGTAAAGATAATGGAGGTACATTTGTACACTTCGTTGAAAAAGATGAAATTCGAATCAATCGTGGATATGGATCTAAAGATGATTACTTAAAAGTAGTCGATTTTATGAAGAAGAAAGGAGCTGATTTCGAGGGGGCAAAGAAAGACAATGCCGTTTGGAGAGGGGGCGGAAAACTTTCTCTTAGCCGAATTAAGGAATTAAAAAAACGCTATGCTGATGAACTGGAAGCGAAAAAGAAAGTAGAAGAGCAGAAGAAATGAGGGTGGAATCAATGCGTTTTATTACTTTCTTTTTTATACTTTATCCACTCAAGATTTGAACGTTTTGCAATGACTGGAATTTCGGGTTGAGCAGTTTTCGGAGCTTGGATTTATGGATTTTGTTAGTGTTCGCCAGACAGGTCAAAATGCTTTGCTTGTACAAGGCGAAGTCTTTGTAGTACCTAGAATGCAAACAGGTCTTTTTCACGAACTTCCACAATCGCTCGATCAGGTTGAAATGCGGCGAATACGAAGGAAGGAAAACAAGTTCGATGCCCAAGAACTTCGCCTTCCGCTTCCACCAACTTGCAACGTTGGTAACGGTGTGCTTGTCCACGATCTTTGAATGAGTCAGAAAACGCCGGATTGAGGGCTGAAAACGGGAATTATCGGACAGGATTCGACGAAAGATGATTTGAACATTGATTGAGATGAGTCGTTTTCGACTCAAAATCGTCCAAAAAATGGGATTGGCCCACAAAATGGGTGCGGTGTATTACGGGCTACTTGTCGATGAGTGGACGGGAAAGGACCTTTACGGAAACTGAATTTTGGAGAAGTACGACATATGTATAGCTTTTTCGCATTGAAAAGATTTTCATTTATTACTCTGTTTCTTATTGTGACAATGTGTACAGGTTGCAACGGCGCATTCACTTCTTCTTGGTATTCCAAATTCAACTGGAAGGCGGAGGATTACTTCGATGATCCGAAAGTAATCGCATTGTGCAAGGCAATCGAAACAAAAGATTTAAAAGAGATAGACCGTCTCGTTGCTGAGGGAGCCAATGTCAACGCAAAGGGTAAAGGGAATATGACGCCGCTTTTGTGGGCTTTTCCTGAAAACAAACCGGAGGTGTTCAAACGAATACTGGAACATGGCGCCGATCCGAACGTCGAAGTGGCCAGCGATTTTAATACGAAAAATCAGGGCATCAGACCGGGTGATTCCGTGCTGCATTTGGCGGCGGGAACGGCTTTCCCTGATTACTTTAAATATGTCATGCAACATGACGGAAATCCAAATCTCATTCGTGGAAATAAATATAAGGATTCACCTCTGATTACCGTGATTAGTGGGAATTCGCCCGACAAAAAAGAATGCATCAAAATGCTAATTGATGCCGGAGCCGATTTGGATTACGAAAACGCTCTTAAAAGTACAGCATTGATGCAAGCTGTTTCTTGGATAGGACAGTATGATTTAGCAATCCAACTTTTAGATGCAGGTGCCTTATATACAAACTATCGGGAAGACTACGCAACTGTTTTACATGACGTGATTTTCCGTGAAAGAGAGTTGTCCGACAGTTCTGATGTTCAAAGACTTAATTATGAAACCTTTGTTAAAATGCTTCGCAATAGAGGGGCCGATTTAGAACAAGCAAGGAAAGACGAAACCAAATGGGCAGGTGGAGGAAAACCGTCATTGACGAGAGTAACAGAAATTAGAAACCTTCATGAAAAAGCCTTAAATTTGAAGAAGAAGAAAGAAAAGTGAGTCAATATTCGAAATATTCTTCTATTGCCCCCTGTGCTTGTCCACGATCTTTGAATGAGTCAGAAAACGCCGGATTGAGGGCTGAAAACGGGAATTATCGGACAGGATTCGACGAAAGATGATTTGAACATTGATTGAGATGAGTCGTTTCCGGCCTCAAAACCTATACATTCAATGCGGCAGGACTTAGCTTTGCAACGTTGCTCGGCAGTGCGGATTCTCCGGCATATTTGGCCTATCTCAAGGAAATGTCGAGGTTTACGTCTACGCTAATCGACGCATATT
>JBOFQC010000074.1:0-4676 GCA_051660725.1 Thermoguttaceae bacterium | reverse complement strand
GAAATAAGTGGAATTGTTGGTGAACATATTTTGCGCCGTACCAAAGATAAAGTTTTGACCGATTTGCCGCCCAAAATGATTATTGACGGCTGCCTGGAACTGACTCCGCAGCAGCTGGAATCGTATAAACGTACCGAAGAACTCGGCACGAAACGGCTCAAAGACATGGGCGACAGCATCTCGATTCAAAATGTGTTCGAGCTTGTGTTGCGGTTGAAACAGATATGCAATTTCGACCCGGATACAGGCGAAAGCGCGAAACTTGAACGTGTCGAAGCGAACCTCGAAGAAATCGCTCTTAGCGGCAAAAAAGCAATTATTTTCAGCCAGTGGGTTGAAACACTACAGCGTCTTAAGGTACACTTAGAGAGGTTCGGACCGTTGGAATATCATGGGGGTATCCCGTCGAAACACCGTGACGCCGTTATAAAAAAGTTCAAAGAGGACAAAAGTTGCTCCGTTATTCTTATGAGTTACGGGGCCGGAAGCGTCGGACTGAATCTGCAATTTTCAGAATACGTCTTTTTGTTCGACAGGTGGTGGAACCCCGCAATTGAGGATCAGGCGATTAATCGTGCGCACAGAATCGGTGCCGCCGGCCCCGTGACTGTTACGCGATTTCTTTGCGAGAACACAATTGAGGAAAAAATTGACCGGATATTACGCGAAAAGCGGGAGCTTTCGGAAACCATTCTTTCCGGGGCTCGTGGTCTAAATCATTCCAGCGGTATGAATCAGTAAGAATTTTTTGGGTTGTTCGACTTGAAACCGCGTCAAAGTAAAAAAGCGGCGTAACCATTAGTACTATTAGCATTCAAATGAAAAAAATCCTTTCTTTGTTACTTGTATTTGCATTTGTTATTTTCTCGTCTCAATTGGTGTCGGGTGCAGAAAAATCCGTGCCGACCTTAAAATTCAACAAAGACGGGCAGTTCAAAATCTCGCAGTTCACTGACGTGCATTATGTTTCCAGCGACGAGAAATCGAAAGCGTCGGAAGAGATGATTTCCGAAGTTTTGGACAAGGAAAAACCGGCTCTTGTGGTTTTCACGGGTGATATCGTGGTAGGCGGCGACGTTTTCGCAGGTTGGGATGCCGTTACTGCTCCTGTGATTAAGCGACAAATTCCCTGGGCAGTTGTGCTCGGAAATCATGACGACGAAGCAGGAAAATCACGGAAAGAAATCTGGGATTACCTAATCAAAAAGCCGTACTCACTGTGTAAGCCCAGCCCCGCTAATGTTAAGGGGGTGTGTAATTACGTTCTTGAGGTTTTCGACGAAAATAAATCTGATAAAGAAAAGCCGGCAGCGTTACTTTACCTGCTCGACTCAAATGCGTACAGCACTAATTCGGCTGTTAAAGGTTACGGCTGGTTCGGTTTCGACCAAATTCAATGGTATCGTGACCAAAGCGCCAAGTTCACAAAAGAAAACGGCGGAAAACCGCTTCCGGCACTCGCTTTTTTTCATATTCCGTTGAACGAGTACACGCAGCTTGACCGTTCGAAATTGGTCGGCCTCCGAAGCGAAGATGAATGTCCCGGTGCTGTTAATTCCGGTATGTTTGCCGCTTTTCTGGAAGCCGGTGACGTCATGGGTACTTTTGTCGGACACGAACATGACAACGACTACATTGGCATTCTCGGCGGAATTGCTCTCGCTTACGGAAGATTCACAGGGACCAAAACGACCTACACGAATTTACCGCACGGTTCGAGAATTATCCAGTTGAAAAACGGAGCACGCGGCTTCGACACTTGGATTCGGCTTGCAAACGACGAAGTGATTCACGTCGCAAACGTTCCCGAGTCTTTTACAGAATCGAAATGACGTCATGACCCAAAAATTACCTGCCTGGCTCGGCTCTTTTGTTTTCCATGCGGCGTTGCTTGCACTGTTGGTGCTTTGCATACGGTTTACGCCGGAAATCAAAGGGGCTCCTGGCGAAATGACTAATAATGTCGGACTGATTTTGAAGTCGGAGTCGAACAACCAAACGGTTTTTCAAAGCGAAACGGAAGCGTTTCAAGCCGATTCTACGAATTCCAGTTTGCATCAAATCACATCCGACTTGAGTGATTTATTAAATGAGAACAACGTGGCGTCAACGGCAAGTGCTTTTTTGCCGCCCAAGACCGACATCGTACTCGGCCCAACTTCAAAGTCTGCCGCTTCGGAAAGTGCAGTGCGGGCAGCTATTGGAAACGAGAAATTAGCAGGCGGAACGGTAAGTTCGGAGTCGCAGACAACGGTTGAATTTTGGGGAACGCAAGGCACCGGCACCCGTTTCGCTTTTGTGCTTGACCGGTCCGGGAGCATGAACGAAAACAACGGCTGGCTTATTCAAACCGCAAAAGCCAAGTTGATAAACGCACTTGACGGTTTAAAGGACGTACACCAACTTTTAATCGTGTTCTACAATGAGGAACCAACGGTTTATCTTTCCTCCGGCCAAACATCGGCAAGTTTAATCTACGCAACCGAAACGAATCGGGAAGCAGCGGCTGGGTTTATAAGATCAATTATTCCGACTGGCGGCACGAATCACGAACAGGCACTTATTGTTGCCGCGAAACTCAAGCCGGACGTGATTTTTCTACTAACTGACGGGGAAAAAAAAGACGACCTGACACCACGCCAATTGCAACAAATCCAAAATATTGCGGCCGGTGTGCAAATCAACGTGATTCAACTCGGTTACGGTGCCGAACCGCCGGGCAATAATTACCTGAAAAATCTCTCGACTCGTTTTAACGGTCAGTACCAGTACGTGAACATCAGAAACGAGAAATAACTTCCTCGCGCCGCTTTAATGGGCACTTGGATTTGTGAAATTGTAACCTTTAACGGTATCGTTTCACAACCTGAAATAAATTTTAACGTTGCCCAACAAATCTTCAAAACTTGCTGCGTTTATTGTTTAATTACGACATTAAATGCGGCATTAGTCATATCGGATTTAAAATCTTCTCCACACTCAATATTTGTGTCGTCATCGGCGAAAACGTGCCAGTTAATAACAACCTGCTTGCCATCAGCTGCGTCGTCAATGTCAGAAATGATATTAAACAATAATTTCGCTGTTGAACTATTGAAATACTCCAGATCGCAGTCAAAAGTTAATTCAGTAAAACCGCTACCAAGAAAATTTTTCAACCAGTCGGCGATTTCCTGAAAGAATTCGACAGCGTTCTCGACAAAGCATTCGCCTGCAAGTTTGAAATAGGATTTCTCCTCGTCAATTAATACATAAGGAGTTGACGAAGTTTTTGCTCGTTCAAGTTTGAAAGCCATTATTGCACCTCCTTTATGCCTTGCTGGAGTACTGCGGACAAGTCGATATTTATTGGTTGCGAATCGCCGCCGATGATTACACTCATCTCGAAAAAAGTCTGATCATCACCGTAAGGCACGAATGAATACTCAATCTTCGAACTCGCTTGTCTTGCGATTTCGGTTAAGCCGATTCCGGCTCCCTTACTTTCCGGATTGTCGTTTTCTTGACGCATTTGCTCTTTGTAATATTTTTTCACGCTGTCTTTATCAAGAGAATTCAAGTGGTCAATCTGCTGTTTCAGACGTTCCACGCTATGTTTACTCATAATGTTTCCGCTGCGTAAAAAATAAGTCTTGTCTTTTCCTCCCAGCATGAATACACCTGTTGAAACGTCAAAGTCTTTTTCCGTTGCGTAAAACAGCATGTTATACATTTGTTCGACAAACACAGAAAATACTGCCTTGCTGGCGTTCCTGGACAAGTCGTCCGCCTCAAGTTTTTTACGAATGACACCGCCGATCCCCTCAATTCCGTCTTTCATGATAGGGCCGGTATAAATCATATTGATGTCATTTTTCTTGAGCATTTCATAATACTCCAGCATTCCAAAACTCATTTAATCACCTCTTCCATATCAATAAACATATAACGGTTACGCCCTTCACGTTTTGCTGCATAAAGAGCGGTGTCAGCGCGGCGTAGAAAATCAGCCGGACTTTGGTGAAAATCCGCTACTGAAGACGTAACCCCAATAGAAACAGTAACACATTCCGACACATCACTTGTCTCATGAGGCATTTTAAGTTCGCGGACATTATCCAAAATCCGTGAAGCAATGAGACGTGCGCCTGTTTCATCTGTGTTAGGTAAAACAACGACAAACTCTTCACCACCATACCGGGCAACAAAATCGTCGGCGCGTGAGACCGTTTCTGACATCACGCGAGCAACTGCCTTAAGACATTCGTCACCTTTGGCATGGCCGTAATAATCATTATATTTTTTGAAAAAATCGACATCCAAAAATAACAGGCTTATATTGGACGCTGATCGTGCAACCGTTTTGATAACACGAACTAAATTATCTTCCAAATACCGCCTATTAAATATTCCTGTGAGCGCATCGTAATGAACCCGATCCATCAAGTCGATTTTGGACGTATTCAAGGTGTTTGATGCGTTGTCCGATAACTTTGTAATACGTCGAAGTTGTCTTAACATTTTCTCGTATTCACGTGTGAGACCGCGATATTCGTCGGGACTGCATGACGCACCACTTTCAAAGGCAGCGCAGTGTTCCAAAGCACGATTCAGGATTACCTGTTCGCGTTCAAAAATGTCAATGTGCGACTCCATTAATTCGTAGTTTTTTTACTGATGTTTAGTGTTATGGCTTG
>JBOFQC010000073.1:0-1685 GCA_051660725.1 Thermoguttaceae bacterium | reverse complement strand
GCAGCTTATGCGAAGCTGGATGACAGCCATGCCAGGCGAATTGCTCCAATGCAACGGGTGTCATGAAACACAAAACACGACGCCGCCGATAATTTCGCAAACAATTGCGCTTCATAAAGAGCCGGCAGCAATCAAGCCGTATTATGATGGGGTGAATTTGATTAGCGAAAACGAAGAAGACCGCAAGGTTCCGGTACTTGGTTTCTCGTTTGCCAGAGAAGTTCAGCCGGTGCTTGATAAATATTGCGTGAGCTGTCACGACGGTTCACATGAAAAAGACGTTAAAACCGCAATTGTGCAAGAAACATCGGTTGGCACCGCATTGGATGGTAAGCCGTTCCCTATAAGTTTACGTGGTGACGTCATGATTAAAGGGTGGTCGTCCGACATTTCCGGCAACGTCGGTTATATTCCGAATGTCGGCGGAAAATTCAGCGTCGCATACGACAATTTACAGCGGTTCGTCAGACGTAGTGGTATCGAGAGCGATTACGAAATGTTCGTTCCAATGGAATACGCCGCCAACACAACCGAACTTTACCAGAT
This sequence comes from Thermoguttaceae bacterium, assembly GCA_051660725.1. Lineage (GTDB taxonomy): Bacteria > Planctomycetota > Planctomycetia > Pirellulales > Thermoguttaceae > JAVBSX01. Next base: position 1,139 of record JBOFQC010000073.1, on the reverse strand, counting down.
ACTCAAAAACGGCCATTACGGTGTCGAACTTGATCCGCAGTCGTGGGAAAAAATCGTCACGTGGATTGACATGAACACCCCGTATCACGGCAGTTGGTCGGAGATTCTCGGTAAACAACGTGTCGAACACATTGCCAAGCGACGTCTCGACTTACTCGATTTGTACGGCGGTGCAATTGTCGATTTCGAAGATATTGTAGACACCGGCGTTTCTGTTGAAGGAAAAGCCAATACCGGTGAAAAAATCGAGAAAAATAACGGCAAAATTCCAACACCAGGCGCAAACGAAAGCAGCAAGGTGAAGTGTAAAGTTGATACCGCTTCCGCAAAAATCGGCGAAACGAAAACCATTGATTTGGGAGACGGTGAAAAAATCGAATTGGTGCGTATTCCGGCAGGTGAGTTCACCGACGCAAACGGCACTGTTCATAAAATTGAAAAGCCATTCTGGATGGGAAAACTCGAACTGACGAACAAGCAGTACCGCAGCTTCGATCCGAAACATGACAGCCGCCACGAATCTCGGATGGGTTACCAGTTCGGCAGACGCGGTTACGATATGAACGGCGACGAAATGCCGGTTGTTCGTCTAAACTGGAACGAAGCTACCGATTTCTGCAATTGGTTGAGCAAGAAAAGCGGACTTAAAGTCGACTTGCCGACTGAGCAGCAGTGGGAATTTGCGGCACGGGCCGGTTCTGAAACACCGTTTTGGTTCGGCGGTCTTGACACCGACTTTACAAAGTTTGCGAACATGGGTGACGTCAACTTGAAAGAATTCGTCGCATGTACAGCGGACGGAAACTACACAAACGCGAGGATCATACCGAATCCGAACCCGTTTGATGACAGGTTCCCGAAAGACGAGCGGTTCGATGATGGTCATTTCCTTTCGACTTCGCCTGGCGAATACGCAGCGAATCCGTTTGGTCTTTACGACATGAACGGTAACGTTTCCGAATGGACCCGCAGTGCGACATCCGGCGGCGAAAAAGTCGTCCGGGGCGGTTCGTGGTATGACAGACCATACCGTTGCACAAACGATTACCGGATTTCCTACCCCGCCTACCAACCGGTATTCAACGTAGGCATCCGCGTCGTTGTCGAAGATTAATTGATAAATGTTAGCCGCCGAGCCC
>JBOFQC010000072.1:0-2741 GCA_051660725.1 Thermoguttaceae bacterium | reverse complement strand
TACGACAACGGAGTTGTTTTCGAGTTATGACAGAACCGGCGGGAACAACGACGGTTTTTCCGGCATGTATTCCAAGCTGAGACTGGAAGACGGTAATTCGGTACTTGCCGAAATGAATGGACCAGGATGTATTCAACGTATATGGTTCACGCACTCGGACGGAAGTTTCGGGCTGCTTGCCAAAAAAGGCGAGCACATAAGAATTTATGTTGACGGAAATAAAGAGCCGGCACTTGATATTCCGCTTGAAGACCTTTTTGCAGGCAAACACGAAGCGTTTCCGAAACCATTAGTTGGCGAAGGGCTCGGCGGATTTTACTGTTACGTGCCGATTCCGTACAAAAACGGGTGTAAAGTAGTCGTTGACGGTGATGATGTCCGCTTTTATCAGGTCACTTACCAGAATTATCCGGCAGGAACTGACGTGACGAGTTTTACAGCGGTGCCAACTGAGCAGCAGAAAAAATCGTTGGACAAAGCTGTAAAATCGTGGAGCGACTGCGGAAATCTCGAACTAATCGGTACCGGTAAAACGGAAACGACGAAGACCGAGCTGACTCTTAAGTCGGGCGAAATCAAGAAAATCGAATTGCCGAAAGGACAGCACATTGTTCGCGCGATTAGATTCAACGGAAACGAAGAACAATTGAACAAAGCAGGCGGTGCGTTTCTTACAATAAATTGGGATGGAGCGGCGAAACCAGCGGTTGCGGCTCCGTTTGAGTATTTTTTCATGTCGGCTTCGGAAGCGATTCCGTTGAAAACGTTGCTTGTCGGAAGAACGAAAGACGGTTATTACAATTATATGCCGATGCCGTACAAGAAAGAGGGCGAGATTACGATTTACGCGCCTCGGACTGCTGACGGATTATCAGGCACGCTTGAAATTGTGACCGAAGCAATGCCAGCCGATTACGGTCCATTTGGATATTTCAGGACGTATTATCACAGTGAAACGCCGCCGACACCGGGCGAATTTTTCAAATTCCTGAAGCGTGACGGATGCGGCCATTTGGTTGGCGTTTACATGGATACGGATGGTTTTCACCCAGGCAAAATTCCGAACTGGATGGAAGGGGATGACCGTTGGTACACGGACGGTGTTTTCCGTGGTCAGGGGACCGGAAGTGAAGATTATTTCAATTGCGGCTGGTACGCTCTTGATGGTCGGCTTAATCAGCCGGGCGGTTTTCCGGTACATGGTTTCCCGGTATACCGATTTGACGAACGGGACGGAAAATCATGGTGCTCCGCGTACCGTTGGCACGTCACCGACCCGGTAAGTTACGAAGAGTCGATTACCGCTGAGATTGAGCACGGCGACGTGAACACATACTTAGCGAACTACAGATCAATTGCGTTTTACTATGACGTCGAACCGTAAGTTCGATTTCGAGAACCGGGGGGCGTAAGTCCCCGGTTACCAAACAAAAACAAAAAAATACAAACACCACTTGACTAAACTTTTTTCCTCTGCTAGAATGCTCAAACGCAACAGGAAGTTGTCGTAGCTTTAATGATGTTTTCAAAAAATTTGACCCTCGACTTTTCTGACGTAGTGAAAAGTAGTCGTAAAAGTTGAGGCCCGCGCGTTTACTGTAAAATACAGTTCAGATTTTTCGCGCAGGTCAATAAAGTTTGGCGTTTTTCTTGGATCAGCGGATTTTGTGTGAGGTGTGTCGTTCTTCGGTACACTTACTGTCGTCTCTGCTTGGGAGTGATTTCTTTTAGGACTTGTGTCCGCAAGGAGTTATACTGTGCCCGGCATAAATTGCATGTTTTCCAATGTCGGGAAAACTGAAGATATTCAGTACCAAACATTGAAAAACTCGGGAACCGAGCCGACCGATTCACGCCTCGACGGCAGGTCGCGCGAGGCACCGACTTCACGCGAAGCGCAATGCCATACCGGGCTCCGGTGTATTTTTTGTTCCTCGTCTCTGTTTTGCAGAAAAGCACTGGAAAACGCCAGCAAAATTTTTAGTTCTATTATTCAGGTCGTTTGATATACTCAAGCCGTTTAAAAAATTCTGGAAGCTGAATGTCGCAAGCCTTGTATATAGGGGATGGTTTAAAATTCTCGTCTTCATATTTTTCACCTTGCACCGCATGCTTTTTAAGGGGCAAAGGCAATTTACGTCTGGACGGAAGATGTTCGCTCACATTGGCTTTTATATATACTGTCAACGGTATAAAACTCACCTTTTCCGATATTAGGGACTGTGAAATTTTTAACAATCAGACCACGAAGCTTCGGTAAATCGAGCCGACCAACGGGAGGTGGAACACTTTCCGCAAAGCGTATAAAAATACCGTTTAACGGTATAATGAAATCTGTATGTCTCTAATCACCCAACCAAACTCTTACATTTAGGTGTTTCATGGTAAACAAGAATTATGGTGGAACCTCAGGCGGAAACGGTAACCGTTCACGCAATTCCCGACCACCCAAACGTGGTAACAAACCTGGCTCGCACACTCTTAGTCGGGCAATTGCTTCTAAAATCGGTGTGAAAAAAGGTGGTAAACCCATTGGCACTTACGCAATTGTTGATGATCCCACTGATCCCGAAACATATTACCACCATACTGGCGCTTTGGAGTTGCATCCAAATGGGTACGGTTTTTTACGTGACCCGACTAACGATTACACACGTATTCTTAGTGATCCGTTTGTGCCGGGAAATATGATTGAAAAGTTCGGACTCCGCGAAGGTGTGCTTATGACCGGACTGATTCAA
>JBOFQC010000071.1:0-3915 GCA_051660725.1 Thermoguttaceae bacterium | reverse complement strand
CGATTGGTTCTTATTTCCGATTCAACTTTTTCGAGTAGAATCTCTTCGAGCCGTACAATCGCCCTTGAACTCGGCAACGCGAGTACTACAGATTGGAGATCAAGGTTGCCAGCTTGACGAAAATGTTCTACAATAAAATCAGCAGCCGAGTGAAGAATCGGTCGCTTCCAGTCTAGAAAATATAACTGCATTGCTGTTTTTGTTGATTTAGCTGATTTTTTGGCTTCGATGCATTATTGCATGCGTACTCGTTGAACCGAAGTATTCCTTGCTCAATTCTGCTTGAAAAGTAAGGGTTTGTACATCGCGTAAACTTCAACACGTTGACCATGTGCACTATTAGCAACAATTGGTCGAAAAAAATTGCAAATTCTTATTTTATAGGGTAAAATATATAAATCTCTATTGTACCAATCTGGGGGAATTTGTATACTCCGCGACGAAATACTGTACAACAGGGGGACTGGAACCCGGCCGAATGTGTAGGTTTGTCCATTATATACAGCGATTACATAAAGGCGTGGCTTTTCAGCAGTCCTCAGTATAATACTCGATAAGTCGGAGTCGTTGGACACCCGACGTAACTAATCATAAGTAAAAAAATCATTAATTTTACACCAATGAAAAACGACTATAAAAAATTTGGGTTTGGTCGACCATCAATGGCGGTTTCGGCTTTTGCGTTATTGCTAATGCTTTTTGTTGTGGTTACTACTGCGTGGGGACAAACCAACAATAATAACAACAATAATAACAATAGTTCAAACAATCGTAATAATAACAATAATAATAACAACAACAACAATAATAATAACAATAACAACAATAATAACAACAACGACAACAACAATAATAACAATAACAACAGCGACACTTACGTTCCTCGCACGGGTATAATCGAATTTACGCGAGGTATCGGCGGTGTAATGATTGATCCAAACGGTGTGCTCATGAACGCTGACAAGAGCGTCATGTCTGATGAAAGAGCATTAGTAATCAGCAACGCCCAGGAAGTACCGGCTGAGCTGAATCAGCAGACACCGTTACTTAAAATTTCGCTAAGAAAAATCGATCAGGAAATAAAGAATTTTCTGGACGCAGAGCCAGGAACACTTTTGCCCGACTCGGTTCGGTACTTGGGCGGTTTGACTTCGATAAAATACGTCGTTGCCGTTCCCGGTGAAAATGGCCAGGAAGGCGACATTCTTCTGATCGGCCCCGCTGAAGGTTGGACTTTCGACAAAACCGGCTGCGTCGTCGGTAACAAGACAGGCAGACCGATTATGCAGTTGGAAGACCTGATAACGATTATGCGAGCTTGGAATAAGCCGCGCCCTGAAGTTTTCGCATGTTCAATTGATCCAACCCAACAAGCACTTGCCAAAATCAAAGAAGTTGAACGTAACAGAAGTTTTACTTCCGATGTGAGCGAATACGTTCGTAACATTGAAATTGCGTCTGGCATGAACACGATTACGCTTGCCGGTATTCCAGAAGACAGCCGTGTTGCGAGAATTATGGTTGCTGCCGATTATAAACTGAAACAAATCGGTCTTGGTCTTGAGGGCCGTCCGAATCCGAAAAAATACAAAAGTTACCTCGACATGATCTCGAATGTGAGTTCTGTCGGGTATTTGAACCCACGCTTCTGGTTGGCACCGGAGTACGGTAAAATTTCTCACGATGTTGACCGCCTTACATGGGACCTCGGAAAATCAAAGGTTCTTGTTATGACGGAAACAGAACTTGTGGATTATCAAGGAAAGCGTTCACGTTCACAACGAGCTGATCGTAAGGCAACCCGTTGGGCTGACTCCATGACCTCGAAGTATTCGGAACTGAGCTTGGACGAGCCGGTTTTTGGCGAACTGCAAAACTGCATGGAATTGTCAGTTGCCGTTGCTTTGATTTACCGTGAAAATTTAATGGCAAGAGCCAAGTGTGAACCGAGCAGCTTGTACGACAATACTCTGGAAATGCCGAAATATACAGTTCCGAAAGCGGTTAAAAGTATCGGTATTGCCAAATCGATTGCTGGCGGTTACGTCGTCGGATGTGGTGGTGTTGAGATCAATCCGTGGAAAAAACTTGATGCCACTGAGCTAAACAAAGAACTTGGTATTTTACGTAGTTCACTCACCGTCACCAAAGGCGATCAGTGGTGGTCACGATAAATCGCCGTAACGCAGTACACATGTACTGAATAAATAAAGAACCGGGGATTAGGTGATATACTGTTCCCCGGTTTGTTTATGAATCTTACGGTTTTACGGTTTCACGTAATGAATTCGTATATTCTTCCCAAAGTGCATCGACATCTTTTCCGAGCAGCGTTTGGAAAGTGTTTTCGCGGCTGTATTCACCACGTCTGCAAATGTCGTTCAGTTTCGTAATAAACTTCGGGTCTTTATTCTTTACAATCCAATCGAAAAAGCAAGCTGTTATTCGGTAACTGTCGGTGTATTTATTTCGATCAGGATTAACTTTGACACCAACATTTCCCGGTTCGTAAATGAAGAAGCGTATATAATCGGCTATTCCTTCGGTGACCCAACCGGGTATGCGGCGTCCGTGGTAAGCTTGAACGAGATGAATAAGTTCGTGTACCACCATGCCGAGGTCTTCGGGATGCTGCGTGATCCAATTTTCAGAAATTGTGACTGTGTTACCGGAAGCGTAAGCGACACCGTCCATTTTCTTTATCACGATTTTCATCGACGAGTTCGGCTCAAAGTCGTCGCCGTCCATTAGTTCGACGAGTTTTGGAAACCATTCTTTAGCGATTTTAGCACCGGTTTCAGCCCATTGTGCAGAATTGGGTGAATCTGAGCAGTCGATTTCAACCTGCAATTCAGGAATTTTTCTAAGTAAAGATTTCGCATAAACTTGTGCCGGTTCTGGTAATACGCTCCATTTTCCTTCAACCGTTTCCCACGCTTCGTCACCGTTTGTGACATTGATTTTCGCTTTTTCCGCGCCGGTTTTGGTAATGGTTACCGTCATGGTGTCAGGCAGTACGGCAGAAGTGTCGGCTGCGTTTTGTTGGCCGAAAGACTGGCTCGTCACACTGAGCAAAACCGCACTGTACAAACAAATAAGCGGAAAATGGTTTTTTGTTTTTATTCTTCTTGGGTATATCATCGCTGTTTTTGTTCCTTTTTCAAATTGTGATTGGTAATTATTAAGGTTGATTTTCATTTTTGCAAAGTAGTAAAACCTTAGAATCTCCTGCACGCTTGCGTGCCACCATCAATAGCCCCGGGTAAGCCGAAGTGTTATACCGGAGCCCGGTATGGGCTGTGCGATTCGCGTTAAGTGTGCCGCCTCCCGTTGGTCGGCTCTTTTCCCGAATTTTTCAATGTTTGGTACTGATTATCTTCAGCTTAACCTACATTGGAAAACATGCAGTTTATGCCGGGCGACAGTATACTACACGGAGGCGCAGCCCGGGGTTTGCGTACAAATAATAAAACCGACCCCCTTGCGGGGTCGCACATGTTTGAGGAAGTGCAATCCTAAAAGGGTTGAATTTTAAGGGGAAACGCTTACCCAGCACTGCGGCGAGTACGCATTGTACTGGGCTATTGATAGTGTGACCCTGTCGGGTCGGGAGTTTTTTCGCCAACGAAAATAGACAGTCACCTGCTCACATGCTCACGTCATACCCGCCAACTTACGTTGGCGGCTCGCTTTTTGATTAACCTGTTCACCTAAATAATATCTTCTGCTGTTAACGCAGCGGTTGGGCATACTTCAGCACATGCTTTTGCGGCTGTGCCAAGCGCTTTCTCAAGAGTTTCGTCGAATGGAACTCCGACCTGCACATCGAACCCGCGACCAATAAACGCAAGGCCGTACAGAGTGGGGTCGTTGTGTGACACCGTGATACAAAGTCCGCACTTTATGCACTTGCTC
>JBOFQC010000070.1:0-3199 GCA_051660725.1 Thermoguttaceae bacterium | reverse complement strand
ACGGTTCGTCAACTCGTTGCAATTTCTCCAAATCACCCGGCAATCAACCAGCTTTTGCGGCAAACCGAAATCGCAAGGCAGCAGACCACGCCGCGGCGTTGACAGTTTTTCTTTCGCAATATGCACAAGCGGAATAATTTGTCTATTTTAACGGCAATTTAGGTAAACTTTTCTTGCAGAATTGGTAGTCGGGATTACACCCGGCAAGCTCTTGGCACAAATAACAAAAAAACGCCGGTTTCGTTTGCTTTTCACTAAACTCGGTGTACATTTTGCTAGAATGTTTCTTTGAAATCAGGACTGTTCCCAACCCCTTACGTCCTGAAACCCACCCTAATCTGTGTTCCACCCCAATTTTGGAGAAGTAGAAATGAAAAAAACATTGATGTTTATAATCTTCACTGTGACATTATCCAGTTTAGCTGTCGGCTGCTCAACAACTTCCGATTGGTGCCGACGTGGTTCAGTTTGGCCGTTTTCAAAACCGGCCCCAACAGTAGATGATTCTTTCCAGATGTCGTATGGAATGGCGATGTCTGATCCTTGTTGCCCGACTATGTCATGTGATCCTTGCACACCGACTGAAAACTGCAATGGTCCGTCCGGCTCGTTTTATCCGACCCCAAATTAACGAAAGCTAATATTGCGTAAACGTAGAAAAACCTGATATTTTTCTCATGTTTTGCAAAGCTTGATTCCCTCTGATTTTGCATAAATCGTTTTTTCCAACACCAAAAACGGCAGTTACGGAAACGTAATTGCCGTTTTTATTTGGTCAATGGTGTGTTTATTGACGGAAAACAAATCTCACACGAGCCGCAAGTGTAACGAAGTGAAACTTGCGAGCATCCCGGAAGTTCCGCTGCGCTTCACTCCCGGCTCGTGAAGAGAAACTTGTTTGTAGACCCGTCATAAAATAACCGGGGCTTTAAACATATTGGGTTATAAAGTAAAATGTAACTTTGGGATATTGTCGACTAGAATTGCGACAAGGAAAATGCAATATTTGTGCAAAGTTACGAAAGGCTGTAAATATGGGTAAGCATCTTTACGTGTTAAACGTATTGACCAAGGATCATCCGGGAATTGTTGCGGGAGTCAGCTCCGCAGTTGGTGAACTGAACGGAACTATTATTTCGTGTAGCCAGACGGTATTGCACGGTTATTTTACGTTGATTTCCATTGTTTCCATTCCTGAAGATTACGAACCGGAAAAACTCGCAGAAAAGATTGCCAGCCACGATTCGCTTGGAAAAGGTTATTTAATCTCCGCCGCGAAAATGGATGACCAAACAAGTTCGCTGAAAAAACCAGAGGCTACGAATGATGGATTCGTCATTACCGCTTTCGGTGAAGGTGAAGGAAGCGTAATTGAGCGGTTCAGCCGCTATCTCGCCGATCACGATGTAAATATCGTTGACCTTTTTGGAGATCAAACAGGTGATGAATTTGTGTTAATCGGTCAGCTCGCAGTACCGCAGCATTATGATCCCCGGGTTTTGCAGGACGACTTGGAGGAAATTGGGCGTGAAATAAACTTCACGGTAAAAATGCAGCACCGAAATATATTTGTTGCCACGAATCAAATCCGTTTGGATGAGTAGAATACTGTTGCCCGGCATAAATTGCATGTTTTCTAATGTAAGGAATGTGGAAGTATTCCGTAACAAACATTGAAAAACACGGAAAACGAGCCGACCTATTCACGCCTCGACGGCAGGTCGTTCACGCCTCGACGGGAGGTCGTTCACGCCTCGGCGGCAGGTCGCGGGAGGCGGGACACTTCACGCGAAGCTACTTATGCCTGAACGGCAGATTCCCGCCCATACCGGGCCCCGGTATATACAGCCAAATTTAAATTTGTCAATAAAGTTTTTTTGGGGTGCAATATAATGAAAGAAAGAAAAACCGGTATACTTTTTGTGCGTTTCGTAGTACTTATATTGTTATTGTGTTCATTAGCTCCGGGTTGTTCTTGTGATAGAAAATCAAACACGGGCTCAAATAATAATACGGGTACTTCTGGAAATTCTAACCAGAACACTGGCGGAATGAGCAACAATAATACTGGTGTTGATAATGTCCAAACTAACACGAACGGATCAAACGAAAACGGGGCGAACGAAAACGAGCCCGAATTTATTTTGACCAGTAAGGTTTTCAAGGATGGCGAACAGATTCCACGTGAATATACGAGTGAAGGCCTTGATTTTTCGCCTCCACTTGAGTGGAGCGGCCTGCCAACCGGTACGAAAGAACTAGCTCTTACGTGTGAAGATTTCGACGCAAGCTCGTCGGCTCCATGGGTACATTGGGTTATTTACAAAATACCACCCACTTTAAGCGAACTGCCGGAAAAACTTCCGCAAGACCTTGAGCTTGGTCCTCCGATTTCTGCGGTTCAAGGCAAGAACTCGTGGACAACTGGTCGTACAATTGGTTACCGTGGGCCTGACCCACCTGCCGGATTTGGTCCGCACAGGTACACGTTTACGCTTTACGCTTTGGAATCGAAGTTGGAACTGGAACCGGGAGCCGAAAAAAACGACTTACTTGAAGCGATTCATGGTAAAACAATTGGAACCGCTCAAATAACAGGCACTTATGAAAGACAATAATTTACGGTAAAACGGTATTTTCATACGCTTCGCGCGAAGTTTATCGCCATAACCGGACTCCGTTTTTTTACACAACTACTTTTACTTTTACCCTTCAATAAACCATGCAAAATCGTAGAGACATTCTGAAATTATCGGCTGGAGCAATTGCCGGAATCGCCGTTTCGTCATCTTTCCAAACCGCGTCCGCGAAAGAATCTGTCGGACAGGTTAATGGTTTGAGGACACCGTGGGCGGACATCCTCGGCTGGAAGGTCGGCTGCCAAGTCTATTCGTTTAACAAGTTCACTTTCCTTGAGTCGGTGAAAAAGAACGTAGAGGTTGGTTGCCGGTATCTGGAAGCATTTCCTGGCCAAAAACTAACCGAAGAAGGTGGAAGTGTCGGTCCGCAAATGAGTAAAGCAGAACGTAATTTGTTCAAGACGATACTTGCCGATCACGGATGTGTTTGTTTGACTTTTGGGGTTGCCGACGCGTCCAAGCCGACTTTCGATTTCTGTTCCGAGATGAATATTGAAGTTATCAATGCCGAGCCGGCGGTAGACCGACTTCCAGAAATTGACAAGTTATGTCAGGAGTAC
>JBOFQC010000069.1:0-3836 GCA_051660725.1 Thermoguttaceae bacterium | reverse complement strand
GGATGGTCGTGTGAAGGAGTTGATAGAATCGAAAGGGGCGAGTGTTTTGTATTTGCCGCCGTACAGTCCTGACTTGAATCCGATTGAATGATCGTTTTCAAAATTGAGATTGATGTTACGAAAAGAAAAGATTCGTGATGTTCCGACCTTGCAGCGGTTTCTGCTTGAATCGGGCAAATTGTTCTCGAAACAGGAGTGTCGTAACTACTTCAAACACAACGGATACAGGGTATAAAAATTATTAAAACGCTCTAGTTGCCGCTCGGAATCGCTATGCACTCCTTTGGAATGGATACACCAGTCCAATTTATTGAGCACCGCATTTGCCAATAGCGGCGAAATCACTCCACCTTGTGGGACTCCCTTGGTTGTTGGATTAACGACACCATTGATACTGACACCCGCTTTCAAGAAGCGTTCTATCAAATCAAGGAATTTATTGTCGATAACTTTTTCACGAACAACTTTGAGTATCGTTTTGTGTGAAATCTCGTCGAAACACGCCTTTACGTCTCCCTCGATAACCCATGTGTATCGTTTTTGCATGAGTAATCGACAGCGGAAAATCGCATTATGCGTGCTACGGTTCGGTCTGAATCCGTATGAACTGCTGTGAAATTCAACTTCAAAAATCGGTTCAAGAGCCATTCGAATCGCCTCTTGTACGATTTTGTCCCGTAGACATGGAATACCAAGCTGGCGCATTTTGCCATTGGCTTTCGGTATCATCACACGTCTGACCGGTTTCGGTTGATATATTCCACGTTTCAATTCCATTCGCAGTTTTTCGACGTTGGCTTCCAAGTTTTTCTCAAACTCTGAAACGATAACCTTGTCGATACCTGCGGCTTTACCTCGAGAACGTGCAAGAACACGTTTCGCCGCCTCGTGCAACCACGTTGGGTTGTGCATTAAGTCCATCAATTGCCGAATCCGATTATCGTATTGATTTGTCGGAAACAGTGGACGACTTGATTCACGATGCGCCTTATGTTCTTTTGATTGTTCCCATAATCTTCTCTGAACTTCTTCGATATTCATTGAAAAGCCTTTCAATTAGTGAATTCTTTAGTTGTTCACAACGAAACATTCTGCCTCCCTTCGCCATGTGAACGGTGTTACCGTCTCCGACTACTACGAAGGCTCCGCCACCTGATTGCCTCCTCGGTAGGGATTCGCCCGCATTTCTGCGGGTTATCCATGTGATTACCGTTTGCTATTTCTAGCGTTCTACTCAATCAGGCTTCCCTGGTTCCCTTGTTGACACCATTGCTTTTGTTTAGGTTCCGGTCCTGCAGTCACCCGACAGCGTGCAGCTGCTCCTTCAAACATCGTTGGATAATTGACCACTCCATCGACTACAAAGCCATATTTCTATGTCTTATCAGGACATTCGACTGGAACAATATCGTTTGTCCGTTTGAACCATTCCCTATCTCGGTTTCCACGCCGAGCGGTCTCAATGTTATCGGAAATGGGGTCATCGTTTACCGAAGGTGATAAACCAGTTTTGTCTTAAATAACCATACAAAAGCGTTACCTTGAAAGACTCCTACGGCTATGAAACCTCGCCTGTGTCTTCCGTTGTCCGGGGAGCTCTTTTGCCGACCAGTTCACACATGTTGGTCAACTTACCCCGTAGGTACGGTAGCCGGTCAAACGACTACGGTTTTATTCATGCAATTCCTATAATTTGCATAATCATAATTTTCGGAAATTTTCTTTTGGAATTCAGATTATTTCGATTATAATGATTTTTGCAGGCATTGCAACAGTATCAAACATTATCAACAAGGTGTCGCCTCATCATTGGTATTGATGAGACTACATCAGGCGCACGTTCCACACGATGCATTGCGAAAAGTACAAGCCGTGCTTTTTCAGCATCGGCGGGTAGTTCGCAAGGTTCGCGTAGCCGCCCCAAATATAAAAGCCGTGTCCCGGTAATAATGCACGAGAAATATTGCCGAACCAGCCGTCGAGTAGCCGGTCGAATTCGTCATCACTCACAAAATCGTTCGCAACCCATGTGAAGCCAAGCTTCATCATTTGTTGGCACCGAAAGACCGCATGATGTGCGCTTCGATTTGGTCTAAACCCATACGAATTTTCATGGAACTCCACTTCAAATATCGGTTCAAGTGCCATACGAATGGCTTCTTGTACGATTTTGTCCCGAATACATGGGATACCGAGCGGACGCATTTTGCCGTTCGCTTTTGGAATCATCACCCGCCGAAGCGGTTTCGGTTGATAAGTTCCATTACGCAGTTCTTGACGTAGTTCTTCGAGTTTGGACTCTAGCGCACGTCGCATAAATTTATACGCTGTGACACCATCTACGCCCGCTGCTTTGCCTTTTGAACGCGCAAGAGTTTTCTCCATTGCCGCCCGGAGCCAGTCCGGTTGGTGAATCAAGTCCATTAGGTTGCGTACACGTTTTTCATACGGATTCGTAGGAAAAAGCGGTCTGCTCGCTTCCCGATGTTCCTTGTGTTCTCTTGATTGTTCCCAAAGTCTTTTCTGAACTTCTTTCACATTCATTTTGGAACCCTCCAAATTAAAGTAATGTTACAGTCATTCACTCAAATTGTCCTGCCTCCCTTCGCCATGTGGACGGCTTTCCCGTCCTCAGACTACTACGAAGGCTCCGACTCCTGATTGTCTCATCGGTGGAGATTCATCTGACACCATGAATCGTGTCAAACTATCTGTGTGACCACCGTTTGTTGTTGTTACAACATTTTACTCAATCAGGTCTCCCTGGTTCCCTTGATAACACTCTAGCGTTTTCATTTAGACTCCACCTAACTTCTACACCCAACAGCAATCTGCTGCTCCCTCTGAACACCATCATCTAATTGGTCACGATGATGACTCAAAACGGATAAATCCGTTTATCAGATTCTCGACCTACAACGATAATCTCGAATCGTTCAAAGCCGTTGCCTAGCTCAGGCGGCGGTAGCTCCCAAGCGGTATCAGTATTAGCGGCAACGTGAACCCTCTTTCTCGAAGGTGTTACGGTGGTTCCTTTGAGTAGTCATGTGAAAACTCTGCCTAGCAGGACGCCAACGACTATGATACCTCGTCTGTGTCCCACATTATTGGAAGAGCTGTTTCACCAGCATTTCAACACGTCATGCTAGCTTACTTCCTCGGCACAATGACCGACCAAACGGTCATGGTTCGTCTTGACATCAACAATGTATAACCGATATAATTCGCATAGACTTGGTATGTCATACAAAATATTCTTTGTTATAATCGTTAATATCGAACATTGTTATCAAAGTGTCACCCGCATATTTGGTAAATTATGCGGATTACATCAGGCACACGTTATACGGCGGATCGGTGTTACATAAATGCACGATATTTCCGTCCAAAAGCCGGTCAACGTCCGCCGCACTCGCGCTGTCGCCGCACAAAAGCCGGTGTTCGCCCAAAATCCAGAGGTCACCTTTTTGCGTAACAGGATCGTCCGGCGGCTCCGGCACGTTGTCGGGATCAGTCAGTCCCTGCGTCAAATCCGTCGCAAGTAATTGTAACAACGATTTTTCGGAGAAGCCAAGCGTGCCAAGATCGAACCCACTCTCTTGAAGTTCCGATATTTCAATCGGCAAAATCTCAAAGTTCCACTCCGCGATTTCGCCGGTTTTGTTGTCCGCGATCCGCAGTGCCTTCACCTGATCCGGTGACAACCCGGTCGCCACATGCACCGGCACCTTTTGGAGGCCGAGTTTTTGCGCCGCCTTCAATCGCGTGTGACCGAGAATGACCACGCCGTCCGAATCGACAACAATCGGCTGCCGAAACCCAAACTCCTTGATGCT
>JBOFQC010000068.1:0-6809 GCA_051660725.1 Thermoguttaceae bacterium | reverse complement strand
ACTACTCGCTTTCGGACTCGCAAAAAGCGGTTCTGATTGGAACGACATTCAAGTGCTCGACATTGATTCCGGCAAATTTTTGGAAGATAAGGTGGAATGGGCAAAATTTACCGGAATTTCCTGGGACGGTGACGGATTCTATTACAGCCGTTACGACGCGCCGGAAGACGGACTGATTTTGACAGCCAAGAACGAGTTCCACAAAGTATACTATCATAAAATCGGAACGCCGCAGTCTGAGGATGTGCTAATTGACGTCGACACAGTGAATCCGTTACGGAACCGACGCGCTCACACGGACGAAGACGAACTCTATCTTTTTGTAAGTGAAAGCGATTCGACTTACGGTAATGCGTTGAAATTCCGCAAAGCAGGAACAACGGACGGAGATTTTACCCGGATTCTGGACACTTTCGATTCGGAAAACGGTGTCGTCGCAGTCGTTGATGATAAATTTTTCATTATCACGGACAAAGATGCTCCGAATAAACGGCTCGTAGTCGCTTCGCCTGAGAATCCGACTCCCGAGAATTGGAAGGATGTGGTTCCAGAGGCCGATTCGCTGCTTCGCAGTGTGCAGTATATCGGCGGAAATTTCGTTGTCACGTATTTGAAGGACGCCGCTTGTGTCGCTTATGTTTTCGACAAAACGGGCAAGAAACTACGTGAAATCGAATTGCCGACTTACGGTGTGTGTGGTTTTTCCGGTGAGAAAGACAAAGACGATTTCTTTTACTCATTCACATCTTTTACGTATCCGACAGAAATTTATTTCGGAAACATTAATTCCGGCGAAAGCGTGCAGTTCTTCCCGTCTGCGATTAAAATCAATCAGGACGAGTTCGTAACGGAGAGGGTCTGGTACACAACCAGTTCCGGTAAAAAAGCCCCGATTTTCCTGACATATAAAAATGGAACGGTGAAAGACGGCTCTAATCCAACCGTTTTGTACGGATACGGCGGTTTCAACGCGAGTATGAGTCCGTCATTTTCGGCGATTCGGTTACCGTTTATTGAGAACGGCGGCATTTACGCAGTTGCTGTGTTACGCGGCGGCGGAGAATACGGACTCGATTGGTACAACGCAGGCACGAAAATGCAAAAGCAAAATGTGTTTGACGATTTCATCGCCGCTGCCGAATGCCTTATAAAGGAAAAATACACGTGTCCCGATAAACTTGCAATTATGGGCGGGTCGAACGGCGGCCTTTTGGTCGGGGCAACTTTGACTCAGCGTCCGGACCTTTTTAAGGCGGCGGTGCCAGCCGTTGGTGTGCTTGACATGTTGCGTTATCACATGTTCACTATTGGGTGGGCGTGGGCGAAAGATTACGGAACCAGCAAAGACAGCAAGGAAATGTTCGAATACCTGCTCGGTTATTCACCGCTTCACAACGTGAAAAGTGGTGTCGAATATCCAGCGGTTTTGATAACGACTTCCGACCATGATGACCGTGTGGTGCCAGCGCATTCGTTTAAATTTGCCGCCGCGATGCAGGAAACAGCAACGAGTAAAAATCCGATTTTCATTCGAGTTGAAACGGAAGCCGGACACGGTGCGGGCAAACCGATAAGCAAAGTAATCGACGAATCAACCGATGTCTGGGCGTTCATAATGGATCAGCTCGGCATGAAAATCAAGCCGTAACTGTTTACGGTTTATTAAGGAGTTAGAAGTTAGAAGTTATGAGATAAATAATTTAGAATTACCTGTTCACCATTTATAACAGCCGACCTATTCATGCCTCGACGGCAGGTCGCGGGAGGCGGAACGCTTCACGCGAAGCGTAATGCCTGGACGGCAGGTCCCCTAATTCCTAAATTCTGCCGTGAATAGACACCCGTTCTCAAAATAAATTTAAGGTATTTGAAGTGGAGTTTTACAGATGAAAGACAATTTCGGTTTCGGGCCTTGGGAATACCGCTACGTATGCAGAAGTTGCGGCCACGCTGTTCGTGCGCCAAAAAACAGAGCTCCTTGTAGCGTTTGCGGCGGTGACTTCGGGCCGAAAACATCAATGCGAAAATTATTTCTTGAGCCTGAAAAGCCGCCGGAAAGTGTGGAAGTCGAGTACACTCTTGATAAAACGTGGTTGGAGTACATTCTCGGATTTATTGGAATAAAATTCGAACCGCGGATCGGTGTACGTACTGAAATGCGGCGTATGCCAAGAAGATGGCGTTGGCAAACCCATGCCGAAGTCGAAGAAGAATCCGGCATTATCCGACATGAAGAATTTTTTCAGCAATAAAATTACTTATGTAATGACAGTAAAGCCGGAGAGATTTTGCTGGCAAGATTGTCAAAAATAATTGTTGAAACATTATGTTAAGTTAATTGTTGTTTATTTGTGCCGTTAGGTAGTATCTTTGTACAGCCAATTTCAGTTTTATAGTTTTTAATATCACATCTGTTAGGAAGTAATGAAAAAATCAAGAGAAAGTAACGTTTTTTATGGGTTTACATTGGTCGAACTTTTGGTCGTAATTGCGATTATTGGAATATTAATCGCACTTCTTTTGCCAGCGGTACAAGCAGCTCGTGAAGCTGCTCGTCGTATGCAGTGTTCAAATCATCTTAAGCAGCTTACATTAGCGTTGCATAATTACCATGACGCGCATAATGCTTTTCCAGCTGGCCTTGGTGGACCATTATTAAATTGGGGAATACCACTTTTGGGCGCAAATTGGGCATGCCTTCCTTACATTGAACAAATGGCCCTATACGAAGGTTGGAATCAGGCAATTGCTGACGCACCTGTTGAGACAAATGATACAATTTCTTACAGAAAAATTGGACCTGACCACGGAGGTTGGGTCAACGAAAACAGAATCGCGCCCTTAAACTGCCCGTCTGACCCAAATGCGAACTCTACTTCCGAATGGGGCGGAAACATGCGTAGTGGTTTCAACTACGTTATGAATTACGGCGACTGCATGGTTTGGTCTGAAGTTAAAACCCCGACTCCAACACGTGGTGTTTTCGGTTATTTATCTTATTCAACTTTTGGCTCTGTGTCGGACGGTTCATCAAACACGGCTGCTTATGCGGAACGCGCCCGTTCAACGGGTCAATACGACAAACGAGTAAAAGGTGGTAACGCCATTTTACCGGGTGATGGGTCTTTCCGTTGGAATCCGCAGCTTTGCAGACAAGCAATTGATCCAGATAACCGTTCTGTTATAAAAGGAGACGGTGCTTGGACTTTCAACGGTCAGTGGTACGTTGATGGTCGCCCAAACAATGCCGGTTTCCGCACGATTTTGCCGCCAAACAGTCCGTCATGTACTGATGGTGACTGGGTGTACGGTATTACAACTGCAAGCAGTTATCACACAGGTGGAATAAACGCTTCCGCTCTTGATGGCTCGGTCAGATTTGTTTCAGAAACCATTGATTGTGGCAACCTGAATCACGGATGTGGCCAAGAGGAAATCTTAGGCGCAGGAATTCCGTCTCCATTTGGTGCTTGGGGAGCTTTCGGTTCGAGAAACGGCGGAGAATCAAGAGGTTTGTAACCTTGCCACTTTTTGTTATGCCGCTGATCCTAGATTAGCGGTTTTTTACGTAGTTAGGAGATAGAAGTTAGGAGTTAGGAGATAGATAACTTCGAATAACCTGCTCACCTATCACCTGCTCACCTATCACCTATCACCTATCACCTATCACCTATCACCTATCACCTATCACCTAACTCCTGCCGTGAACTGTTCCATTTTTTTGACATCACATCTAAATTTTAAATTACATTTTTTAATAAATTGAGAAACTTAAAAATTTTACTTTGTTCCGTTTTCGTTTGTGGTTTTCTAGGTTGCGGTAGACCAGCCGATTTACCACCACTTGCCAAGTTTCAAGTAACGGTTACGAAAGACGGCTCGCCTGCTGAGGGTGTGACGGTAACCATTAATTCGGATAAATTGCCGAACAAATTCGACTGTTACGGTGCTACGAATTCCAGCGGAATTGCTACAATTACGACTTACTTTCCTGCTGGCAAGAAGAAATTTGCCGGAGCTCCTGTTGGAGAAGTGAAAATCGGGTTCATGCGTCCAGACGGTTACGGACTCGAAGACCCACGTGAAGCGACAAAGGGCATGTCGCGGGAAGAATCTTTAGCTTACGCAGAAGAACGCTCGAAAAAAATGGCCGCAAATGTCGGTTATATTCCGATTCCGTTGACCGACCCACTTATTTCGCCTGCCGGTTTTACAGTTGTCGCGGGACAAAACAACACGTTTACAATTGAACTTGATGAC
This sequence comes from Thermoguttaceae bacterium, assembly GCA_051660725.1. Lineage (GTDB taxonomy): Bacteria > Planctomycetota > Planctomycetia > Pirellulales > Thermoguttaceae > JAVBSX01. The sequence goes on along the minus strand of JBOFQC010000068.1, from coordinate 2,549 downwards.
AAGCAGTGGGACGTGCCGGTTGAAGCAAAACGGTTATAATACAGTAATCTTTATGAAAGTGTATAAAATGCTGTTTCAGTACAAAATCACAGGTCTGTATAGTGTCAGCGACGCAAAATTGGATTCGATGAGCACGAAAATTATCACATTGACCGGTAACAGCATTTCCGTTTTGTGTGTTTTTACAATTTTTGTGTCAGTTCTATTTTTTCATGCCGTAACAGTTGCTGCAGCCGAAAAAATGGAAAAAGTGGCCGAAACAGTTGTAAAGCCGGTTGATAATGGTACGGCACTTCGGAATCCCGGTATGGGTTGGGTTTTTCATCATTACGACAACTCAATTGACGGGTACGGAGAACCGCTCGGTCCCGGTTATGACGGAAGCGAATTTCCCGGCTTGACTACTGTTTACTTGCGTTTGGCTTGGTCGCATCTTGAGCCGGAAGAGGGAGAGTTCAACTGGTCTATTCTCGATTCCGTTATACAGCGTTATGCCAGAACTGGCGTGAAATTCGCTTTCCGCTTCACTGTTTTTGAAGGGGACCCGAATCAGGGAACGCCAAACTGGTTGCGTGAAGCAGGCTGTGCCGGTTTCATGGTCAAGCCGTACGATGTGGAGTGTTGGGAACCTGATTATTCGGACCCTTTCTTCCTGGAAAAATTGGCGAACTTTCTTGACGCCGCCGGAAAAAGATACGACTCGAATCCGAACCTTGCGTTTGTGGATGTCGGAACACTTGGAATTTGGGGCGAAGGAAATCCTATTCACAAAAAGTATCCGATCTCGGTTTTGAAAACTCACATCGATTTGCATAAAAAAGCGTTTCCGACCTCTCTATTAGTGGGCGGTGACGACTGGGCCGGTACTTTCCGCAACCCGGATGATCCCGCAAGCCGTGACATTCCGTATTTCCAAGACGACCCGTCGATTACGAAGTTTACGTTTGATAAAGGGCTTACGATTCGTGACGATTCGTTGAATGTGTATCCTGATCCGAAGTTACACTATTCGGCATATCGCGCAGAAAAATTTTGGCAGACGTTGCCTGTTATTCTCGAAATGGGCCATTACGGTTACGCGAAACAAGTCGGCGCTTGGGGCGGTGAACGTTACCTGAAAGCGGTTGACGATTATCATGCTTCTTACACTTCGATTCACGCGAATCCAATTGAATTTTTGAAGGAAAATGAAAAATTAATAGAGCAGATGAACCTCCGAATCGGTTACAGGTTGTTGCCGACAGAGGTAAAGTTTCCGGCAAAAATCGTTAAAGAGCAAGGGATTACGATTAGTTCCGTTTGGAAAAACGTCGGTGCGGCCCCATGTTATGCCGGAGGTTATCCAATCTGGACGCTTGTTGACACCAATAAAAATATCTGCGCGGTTTTCGCAGATGAGACGTTAAATGTCGACCAACTTATGCCGGGAGACACAGCGGATTTTGCTCCGTCAATTGAACATTGTCGACACTTTCTGATTTCGCCGAAGTTAAGTAAAGGTGAATATACTTTGTGCGTTTCAGTTGGCGATCAAACAGGCAGGCCAATCTTGGCGTTACCACTTGAAAGTATTGCGGACAAAAAGAAAACCGAGTCGGATTATGAGTCAAATAAACTCATGTATCCGCTCGGTAAAATTGTCGTCGAGTGATACCGAAATCGGTCTTGGCTGTTTGGAATTTATAATTTATCGCCGAAGCGTTTCGTGTACTCGTCGGCTTCCTTTTTACTTTTTTCGATTTCCTCTGCGGTCAAGTCACGGAACTCAATCTTGCGAATAAAACCTTCGGTGACCCAAGTGGCAAATCCGAGCGGTTTGAAAGTGTCCGATTCGCCGCGAAGTGAAATCTTATGCTTGCCAATGACGAAATCCACAACAGGTTTCTCGGGATCATAACCGAATTTATCACTTCCGGTAGCTTCTGGCTTTTTGCCCTCTTTTTCGGCTTTTTCAGCCGCGGCTTTTTCGGCGGCGATTTTTTCGGGCGTCTTTATTTCTTTGATCCAGACGTAAATTTTCGAGTCTGTAACACGCACACGAAATTCGTACCAACTTTTTTTGTCGAACCGGTAGTAACCGCTCGTCTGGTTGTCGGATGCGTCGTAACGGTCAATGCACGACAAACCAATTGTACCACCACCCCAGCCACCGTTCACGAAAGTGCAGTGCGATTCTCCGACTGGAAACGTTAGCGCTCCGAAGAAATCATATCCCATACCTCGTTTCGCTTCGTAACGGATTTCGTAGTTCGTTTTCGGAAAATCGTCGAGTTTATACTTGATTCCCGAAGCGGCGGCACCCATACCAATCACAATTGAGCCGTCTTTCACTTCGACCGGTCCGTGACCTGCTGCGTCGGCAACTGCCCAGTCGGTCATTACTTCGCCGTCAAAAAGTGGTTTCCATTTTGGTTCCGTTTTCTCTGCGGCAAGCGTTAAAACAGGCAAAAAAAGAGACAAAGCAGAAAGTATTATAAAATTTTTCATGTTAGTGTATGAATGGTAAAATATTTATTATAAACCAAAGTAACCGTTCACGGATTCAATGA
>JBOFQC010000067.1:0-2634 GCA_051660725.1 Thermoguttaceae bacterium | reverse complement strand
CTTGACAATAGGTGGATTGTGGTATATTTTACGTTTGATTGCTATACCAATTTTTCTATTTTCTCCAAATTCACTCGCCCCTTAATCCGGCATAATCAGTCGTTTTCAAAGTCTGATTCGACATATAAACTCAAAATCGGAGGAAAAGGAGTTGGGCGATTCACCTATCTTAAAGTTTTTGACAACGTAAAAATAACAAGTATTTTCAACGATGGCAATATTTTGAAAAAAAGAGAATTCTCCTTCACGCTAGATGATATCAAATGGGATGGTAATTTATTCAATGATGGGAAGCAGTCTATTCGACAAACTGTCGTCAAATTGAATGGTATGAAGGCAGAATATCAAAAAAATTGTCCCAAAAATGCAGATACCATTGCTAGAAGAATCATCGAACATTTTTTGACGCATTTTTCAATAATGCGGGTACCCAAAATTGAGCTAATAGATGAATATGATGATTGTGTTTTTGATCTGAACGATGAATTTGAAAAAAACATCAAAATTAATTTTGCACGAGAGCAGATTACTGTTGATGGTCGCAAGCTGAAACTTGGGCATTTTTACTTACGTGTCGGCACTGGAGATGCACAACATAATATTCATCTTTGTGCACATAATCGGTCAATCGAAGAATACCCATTAAAACGACAGAACTGTATTTTTGAATCAAGATTATTTTATAATAACCATCCATTCATTTATTCGTGCTGTGTATCAGGCGATTTCTTAGATAAGCGATCAGATGACAGTCGAACTAAGTTGAATTTGGTCGACTATCAATATGACCTTCGTGCAGCAGATGAACCATCAAGAGAGACCATTCTTGCGGAAATATGTAAATGCATCGAGAAACAGTTATCGGAACATCTCGCCCCAATAAAAGAAAATAACTTTAGCAGAGTACAAGAGTTTATACAAAAAAATCCTCGATATCGTCCACTTTTAGGAGCGAGGAAAGAGCAACTTGAACACATTAGAAGTGGTTTAAAGGTTGAGGAACTTGACATTGAGCTTTTTAAGCTGCTCAAAAAATTTGAGGCAGAAAATTTTCAGGAAGGGCAAAGATTAAAACAACCTCAAAAAGGGAAAACAACAGAAGCGTCCCTCGCGGACCATAAACGTAAATTTGACAAATATCTCGAAGAAACAAATGAAATTGGATTTTCAAAGTTAGCGGAATATGTCATTCACCGAAGGGCGGTTATTGATTTTATTAAAGAGTGTAAAAAACTAACGCCACAAGGTACTTATGAATATGAGAGTGCTATTCATAACGTCATTTTTCCAATGAGAAAAACGTCGGATACCATTGAGACTACAGATCAATCAAACCTATGGTTGCTTGATGATCGATTGGCGTATCATTACCATCTTTCTTCGGATATGACCGCAGCACAATCGGGAAAATTTGATGTGGAAAATAGCAGTAAAGATGATCGTATAGATTTGGTTATTCTACAAACATTTGATCGCCCCCATGCTTTTGTTGAGTCGTTTAGTCAGCCTTTTAATTCTGTCACTATAGTTGAATTCAAGCGTCCTATGCGAGACGACTACTCATCAACAGACGAAAAAAGAAATCCAATCCAGCAAGTCTGGAATTATGTCAAGTCTATTCAGAATGGACAAGGGAACAAGAATTTCAGGTGTCGGTGTCAGGTGCCGTTTGATTAGATGTCCACGTTTTTTGACGTGAAGGATTCCGACACCATCCCGGTTTCGGGCGAGTAAATTTACAATTTGGTTTTCAGTCATGATTGTTCCGGCAGGTAGGATATAAATTCCGCACATTGGTTTGGCTCCTTATTTTGTAGGGTTTGCGAGTTTTGCGACGTGTCGCGTTGGTTACGGTTTACGATATTTATTGCTTTGGGTCTGACACCGCCCACCTTGCGGCAAGCGGTGCCGTTTGGGCTACGCTTGTTAGTCGGCATAGCTGGAAGAGTCGTATTTTCGGGCGAGTCTTCGGAATTCGTTTTTGATTTCGTCCATCGGTATGGCGTTTGAAATCCAGCCGTATTGCTTGCCTTTGTGAAGTTTGGCGTATCCGTTCCCCCAAGCGAGGTAGCCGAGAAGTCGTTCCGTTTCGCTTTCGCCTTCACCGTCCCGTTTCCATCCGCCGGTCGCGGGTTTTGGTTCCCATGCGGGTGTGCGTTTGCTGGTTACGGCTTTTTCTACGATTCCGAGGCAGAGCTGAATCCATCCGATTATTTTCGTTGCGCTGAGGCTGCCGCTGAAAGCTCTGAATTCTACGGTTCGTTTGGTGGTGTCGTCGTTCGTTAAGTTGCGTGTATTGAGTACGTTGTATCGTGAATGGTCCATTACTTCTTTCGCTTTCGGTTGGCTTCCGTGTTTGCGGATGCCGTTGCAGTACGATGACACCTCTCTGCGTTTGGTTCCGGTTGTTGCGAAAATGCCTGATTCTAGGTACGAAACAATCGAAATCAATTTCGCAAGGGTGCAGGCATCCCAGTTTTGACACCACCCTATGTGAATGTGGATGTTATGTTGAGCTCAACATAAAATCCATTATGTTGTGAGAGTGATTATGTTATGTAGCAGTGATATTTGACGAAAAAATAAGTATTTTGAAAAAATTTACTTGACATAATGCTTCTTTGACCTATAGTT
>JBOFQC010000066.1:0-2302 GCA_051660725.1 Thermoguttaceae bacterium | reverse complement strand
CTATTCGACCACGTGAACAAATCATACGCATTGCCAACTCGACCCGTGCCATTTCAAGGCTGACGAGAAGTGTCGGCGTGTTTTGCTCAACTGCGCAGTAATCGGCAATGTTGGTCGCAAGTGCTGTTTTTCCCATACTCGGACGAGCAGCCAAAATAACCAGTTCGCCCGGATGCAGGCCGCCTGTCATGGAGTCGAAATCAATGAATCCGGTACTCACGCCGTCGGTTGCCCCTTCATTTCGCATGTGCAAAATGCTTAACGTCTCCGTAACAACGGAACTCATCGGGTGAACCTGATTCTTACTTCGGGAATCGGAAAGGGCGAAAATCTTTTCTTCTGATTGGTTTACAATGTCACGTGGATTTTGCGTCGGTTCGTAAGCGCACCGTAAAATCTCGGCACTTGTATGAATCAAGTCGCGTAAAATCGCTTTGTCACGCACAATTTCAGCGTAGTGCGGTGCGTGTGCGGCAACGTGAACTTGTCCCATTACTTCGCCAATATACGCTTCGCCGCCAATTTCTTCGAGGTCGCCGGCTGCTTCCAGCTTATTTACCAAAAGCGTCAGGTCGATTCCGCTCCCGGCGTTGTGCAGATCAAGCAGATGTTTGAACAGCCGCTTATTCGGTTCAGAGTAGAAATCATCCGCTCGCAACATTGTCGCCACGTCGTCGCAGATAAGCGGGTCGATTAGAATTGCGCCAACAACCCCCATTTCCGCTTCCAATGAGTGCGGCGGCATGTGCTCAATCAACGCTTTTTCCAGCGGATTATCGTAAGCGGCAGTTTTTTTCGCGGTTTTTCTGGGCATGGGGTATTGTAGACTTTAGACGTTAGACTTCAGACTTCAGATAAAAAATAACGAATATTTAACTAAGTTTATAAGTAGACATCTAACGTCTAACGTCTGAAGTCTAACGTCTACTCTAACTCTTCTGCGTGGTGAGGTTTGGAGCGTGCGTCGATTATTAGCGAGCCGGTTGTTCCCCAGTGTTTGTTGACCGTGAAAGCTCCGATTCCGTCCAAATCGTTTGCGGGGTCGCTTTTCGTAAACGTCGTCCAGAGGAAGTCGGCAAATGTGTCGAGTGAATTTTGTTTCGCACGTTTATCAACCAACACAATCAGCGGAAAGCTATTTAGCAGGTCGTCCGGCGTAAACATTTCCGCCAATTTCCGACGACTCGACTCGCCTGTAATTTTATCATCAAAGTCCGGACCGACAAGTGTAAGAATCCCGGGCAAAACAACTTTCGGGTCGGTAAAACCGCAAGCTGCAGCCCGATTTATTGATTCCGAAAAATCGTCGGAAAGTTTATCCGGCAAGTTGCGAATCGGTTTTCCCGCTACGCAAACGGCTACTTTCGAACCGCGATTCAACCCGATTCCGGTGTAATCAAGCGTGTCCGTGTTCGTTTGCGTCGTAAAATGCAGGTCGCAGGCCCAATTCACCCGTTCCAGAACGTGAAGCAAAAATTTGTCCGTTTCGTAAACCGACAAGTTCGGAGCATCCTCTTTCGCAACAAGAAACAAATATTTCGCCAACGAAAGCTGCCCGAATCCCAGAATTGCGTGTGCAAGCGTGTGCAATTCCGCCGCTTTGACTACGCAATTTTTACTACTATTTGTATTTTCCGGTTTTTCAACATTTTCTTGGTACGGAACATACCGTTCGGAACCAATTGCGAGCAGCAGCGGATGAACACCTGCCTCATCAACAGCGTGAATAGCGTGGACGCCGGGAATTTTTTTAGAAACGGCCACGTCTGCGAGTTGGTGAATAAACGCACCAATCACGGAGTCTTCTTGCGGAGGACGTCCGACAACGGTAAACGGAAAAATCGCGTCTTTCCGGTGAAAAACCTTTTCGACTCTAAGCACCGGGAACTCGTGCGAATTACTGTAATACCCGAGGTGGTCGCCGAACGGCCCCTCAGGTGCAAGTCGGTTATGTTCCAAATACCCGCAAATGCAAAAATCCGCTTCGGCGTAAATTGGCAGCGGCTGCGTAATTTTAGTTAGCGGAATTCTGTGACGCCCCAACATGCCGGCAAATGTCAGTTCGGGCACGTCTTCCGGTAACGGCATAATTGCGGCAATTGTCATTGCTGGTGCGCCGCCAATGTAAATATTTACCGGCAAACTGGTTTTTTTCGCAATTGCTGCTGCATGATGCGGTGCTATTCCGCGCTGAAGCTGGTAATGAAGTCCGATCTCTTCGTCTTGTTTGTATTGGTTGCCCGCAAGTTGCACCCGATACATTCCGAGATTCGAGTGAAAGATACCCGGCCTATTCGGATTC
>JBOFQC010000065.1:0-2935 GCA_051660725.1 Thermoguttaceae bacterium | reverse complement strand
ACTCGCTTGGAAATAATGTTCGGCCAACTCGACATAAGCAACTACATCTTCCGGGTCTTTTTTAAGCCTTCTCTGTATTTGCTCCTCGAAAGTAAGCGGGCGTCCCATGACGTCTTCGTCTACAGGAACAGATGTTTTTTTCTGCGAACCGCTGGAATTCACAACTTTTAATTCTTTGGTGGATTCGGCTCCGTCATACCCGCCTTTATGTATGGTTTTCTCCACCATTAGGTCGCCAATGGCTCGATTCGCTTCCTGATCGTCTGGTTTTAGCTTCTTTACCCGAGTCCAACAAGCAATGGAATCGTCAAATTTCTTCATGTCGCGTAAAACCCTCGCTGCGACACGGTTGACTTCAATGTCGTTGGGATTGCAATCAATTGAATGCTTGAGATAAGCCAAGCCCGCCTCATCGTAGCCGAGTTCAAGACAAGCACGCCCCATTGAAGCGAAAGCTGAAGCGTCCCACGGATTCGACTTAAGAAGATCAAGCCCTGCTTTTATCACGTTTGCCCATTTTTTTTGCATTTCAGCGGTTTTTATTCCGCCGGAAGAAAAAAGCGAAAAAACGCTTTTCTTCTTTTTTTCACCGTATTTTTTCCTAAGATTGGCTACGAAAGACTGCAAATAAATAATATTACTCGGATCACCCAGTACACACTCTTTGAACATGTCAGTGGCGTAGTCGAATCCACCCAAACTCATTTGTTTGTTACCGTTTTCAAAAAGCTGTTGAAGCTGATTGCGGCGTGCAGGTGTTATTTCGAAAAAACCACTTGAAGACATGATGTAACAAGGAGTTAGGAGTTGGGTGAGCAGGTGAGCAGGTGAACGGGTGAGCCGACTAACAGGAGGCGATTTACTTCACGCGAAGCGTAATGCCTCGACGGCAGGTCGCAGGAGGCGATTTACTTCACGCGAAGCGTAATGCCTGAACGGCAGGTCCCCTGTTCTCCTAACTCCTTAAAAAAAGTGAACGGTTACAAAAAACTATTCCCTTACCATTTGGTGAAATTTATCCAAAAGCCGCTTTGTATACGGCCCGGGCTTTCCTTCTCCGATTATTCTTCCATCAATTTTTACAACAGGAATAACTTCTGCACCGCTTCCGGTTAGGAAGCACTCGTCCGCCGAGTACAAATCCTGACGAGTAAGAGATGTCTCTTTTTTCGAGATACCCAAAAGTCCCGCCGCTTCCAAAACCGCTCCGCGAGTGATTCCTTCAAGTATTCCCGAGTCTGTTCCAGGTGTGAGAAGTGTTTCGTTTCTTATTATGAAAATATTATCTCCGGTACACTCGGCAACTTCACCTTTACTGTTGAGCATAAGTGCTTCGACGCAGCCAGCTAAGTGCCCTTCAATTTTGGCCAAGATGTTATTCAGGTAGTTAAGCGACTTAACCTGTGGAGAAATTGCGGCATTATTATTCCTGATAGTGCCGGAAGTTACGATTTCCAAGCCATTTTCGTAGTATTCTTTCGGATACAAAGCCAAGTGGTCGGCAATTATTATTACTTGCGGATTACTGCATAAATGTGCGTCGAGTCCGAGAGTACCAATACCACGTGTAACAATTGCCCGGACGTAACCATCTTTTATTCCGTTTATTTCCAATGTGGAGTTAATTGCGGCGGAAAATTCTGACTTGGATATCGGTATCTCAAGAAGAATACCTTTCGCAGATTTCCACAAACGGTCGACATGTTGCTGAAGCCGGAAAACCTTTCCACTGTAACTTCGAAGCCCTTCAAACACACCATCTCCGTAAAGGAGGCCGTGATCGAAAACGCTTATTTTTGCATTTTCCTTATCAAAATATTCGCCGTTTATGTAGACTTTCATTTTTGCGATTATTAATTAAGAAGCGTGAAAACCAGAAATGACAAACCTAATTTTACCGGATTGTTCTGAAATATTCAAGTACACTGGAAACGCCAGCGTGTTCGGTGTTCGGGTGTTGCTCGCAAATTTTCTGGGTCTGTATATTACGACATTACTGTAAAACTTCGAATTTTTAAACGAGTACATTTAATAAAAGCCGGAATGAAGGGACGTAAGTCCCTATTATTTCTGCGATTTTGCTCTATAACAACCTGAGCATGTTATACCGTAGCACGGCATGCCGGGTTCACCTGTTCACCTGTTCACCTGCAAAACCAGTCAGTCTTAATGTTCCGATTATCCACAAGGCACGTAAAGCTTCTTTCTTATTGATTTTTGATTTCCCGTAAATCCGGTCTGTAAACGTAATTGGAACTTCAGTGAATTTAGCTCCTGTTTTTCGTAAACGGTACAAAATTTCTTCGAAAAACGAATAGCCTTTTGAACGAATTTTGGAAAAATCGAGTTTTTTCAAAGTTGCAACTTTATAACATCTAAACGAGCCGCTGTTATCTTTACTCGGCAGTCCTAACATTAAACGGGCGTATGCATTTACAATTCGGCTCATGATTTTTCTTGTAATTGGCCAACCTACGATTTTTCCCCCCTGCACGTATCTGGAACCAATTACAACATCAGTGCTTTCGTGCTGTTTCAACGAAATATCAAGCATAACCGCCAAAAATTTCGGGTCGTGACTCCAGTCGGCATCCATGTTCACAAAAAAATCGTATCCGTTTTCAATTGCGTACTCCATTGCTGCGATAACAGCGGTGCCGAGTCCGAGTTTACCGCTTCGTTTAAGAATTTTGAGTCGAGGCTCATCTTTCATTTTATCCTGCACCAAGTCAGCCGTTCCGTCCGGTGAGTTGTCGTCTACGACGAGAACATCCGCTGCGAGCACTTCCGAATCATCCCCACCCGAAGTCGGCACGTTTTCGAAAATCGCGTCAACCAAAGGAATGATATTTTCCCGTTCATTATATGTCGCAACGGCAATTAATATTTTTTTCATGTATAACGAGAAGGCAGGTTATAGGTGAGCAGGTGAACG
>JBOFQC010000064.1:0-6481 GCA_051660725.1 Thermoguttaceae bacterium | reverse complement strand
ACTTTGAGAGCTGATGCATTCTGCGGATTGTATACTGGTGTACCAAAATCCTTTACGAATTTATTCATCCGTTTCAAACCTTCTTCGGTTGGATCAATTGAGCAACCAACGGTATCTTCTTTTTCACCGGTCGGCGGGAAAGCTCTCAGAGCGACCACAAGGTCTTGCAATTCCAGCACAGGACGTCCAGTCGAATAACCAACCATTGCGTCTTCACGTCCCTGAACCCAACCTTCTGCAGGACCGCCCAGAACGATATCACCGGTTTCGGGCATAAAGAACACGTGAGTTATTCGGTTAATGCCGGCCAGATAACGCATTTCGTCGGTTAATTCACCTTGATTGTCTTGAATTGCCTTTTCCAATCGGTTGAGTGAAAAAAGACGCATTTCCGATTTTTTCGCAACATCCCGCGAGAGCGAATTAAGTTGAGCACGTTTCATTTGTGCGCTTAGCTCGGAGTTGTTGTTCAAGGAGTTATTATTTTGGTTGGCGGAAGATAAAACACCGCTGGCGTTTACTAAAATACCACCACTGTTTAAACCGCCGCCGCCTCCACCGTTGTTATTATTGTTATTATTGTTGTTGTTATTATTATTTCGGTTATTATTGTTATTGTTGTTATTGTTATTATTATTGTTGTTGTTGGTCTGAGCGAGTATTACGCCGGCACTGAAGAATATAAGTAGAGCGGACAGAAAAAACAGTTGGACATTCTTTTTCGGGAAAATCATTGTTATATCTCCAAAATAATTACCGCCGTTGCCGGTCGTTGAGTGTATTTTGACGGTTTTGTTTATACCGTTAAACGATATTATTTTACGCTTCGCGGAAAGTTATTCACCTCCCGCGACCTGCCGTCGAGGCGTGAATCTGTCGGTTCGGTTTACCGACATTTTGTTGGCTTGGTTGTGAAAAATTTCAAAAACCCTACATTCGGAAAAGGTGAGCTTTATTACGTTGTACAGCGTATTGTGCTTTAAATTTGCGAACTTACGAATGTAGATAACACGATAACATACCACAAAAAAAGCCTGCCAGCTTATAAATAATAATATTAGCAGGATAAAATTGCTTCTCAAGTACGTTGAAAATTTTGATTGTAATGATTGTTCGTGCTTTATCGATTAATCAAATATATTCTTTTATACCGCACGTGGTCAATGTGATGCAATTTATTTGCTTTGTAAACCCTTGCTTTTCCAGCAGGGTAAAGCAAGGAAACCTGCGGTTTAATGACTACGCATGGTATAATATGTTTATTAATTTTTCATGCCCCATTAAACAGAATGCACCTTTACGGTATAATCGCAATGTTTTCTGCTTGGTTTTAGAGCTGCCCGTAAATTAACGATTATTACGATTACGGCTCGCCGATACAAGTACTCAGATCACCTGAAAGCCTGAAATCTTACATGAGAAAAATACTGGTTACTAGTGCGTTACCTTATGCAAACGGTCATATTCACATCGGACATTTAGTCGAGTATTTGCAGACTGATATTTGGGTAAGATACCAAAAATTGCGAGGAAACGACTGCGTTTACTTTTGTGCCGACGACACGCACGGCACTTCGATTATGATCCGCGCAAAATCTGATGGGATTAAAGAAACCGAACTCATCGAAAAAATGCGGCAGTCGCACATCGCCGACTTTACGGGTTTTCAAATCGAATTCGATAATTACGGCAGCACGCATTGTGAGGAAAATCGCGAAACCTGCGCCGATATCTGGTCAGCTATAAGAAACGCCGGTATGGTTTTTGAAAAAGACGTACAGCAGCTTTTCGACCCAGTTGCAAACACGTTTTTGGCCGACCGATTCGTAAAAGGAACCTGTCCGAAGTGCGGAAAAAAAGACCAATACGGTGACAACTGCGTTTGCGGAGCGGCGTATTCGCCAACCGAGCTTATTGATCCGATAAGCGCAATCAGCGGCGCAACCCCTGAACTGCGAACCGCTAAACACCTGTTCGTTGATCTGGAAAAAATGCACGCTTTCCTCGACGATTGGACGCAAAAAACCGATATTTTGCAGCCGGAAGTGCGAAATTACCTCGCCGGACAGTTTTTGAATGATCCGCTCCGTCCGTGGGACGTTTCCCGACCTGCTCCGTACTTCGGATTTGAGATTCCTGATTCGCCCGGTAATTATTGGTACGTCTGGTTCGACGCTCCAATCGGTTACATCGCGTCAACAAAGCAATGGTGCAAACGTAATAATAGGAATTACGAAGAGTTCTGGAAATCCAATAACGTTGAACTTCACCATTTTATTGGCAAAGATATCACGTACTTCCACACATTGTTTTGGCCCGCAATGCTTAAAATTGCTGGTTTCACATTGCCGAAAAAAATCCACATACACGGTTTTTTAACGGTCAACGGCGAAAAAATGTCGAAAAGTACCGGTACTTTTATTTTGGCGGCGACTTACTTGAAACACCTTGATCCTACTTACTTACGGTATTTTTACGCCACGAAATTATCAGGAAGCGTTGACGACATTGACCTTTCTTTCGACGAATTCACAGCAAAATGCGACTCCGACCTGATTGGTAACGTGGTGAATTTGGCTTCTCGAACCGCAAAGTTTGCCCACCAAACCGGTCTGTCCGAAACGTATCCAGATGACGGCGGGCTTTTTGCAGAAGCTGCAAAAGTCGGACAAGAAATTGCAAACGCTTACGAAAATTGCGAATACGGTAAAGTTACCCGCCTAATCATGGAGTGCGGAAATCGGGCTAACAAATTCATTGAGGACAACGCCCCTTGGGTGCTTAAAAAAGACCCGGCTCAGGCAGAAAAACTTCGTGACGTTTGCACAATTGGTATGAATTTGTTCCGGCAAATCGTAGTTTATCTGGCTCCGATATTACCGAAACTTGCCCAACAAACCGGCGAACTTATGAACGCTCCGATTACGAGTTGGGAAGATTCGCAGAAACCGCTACTCGGCACCGCAGTTGGTGAGTACAAACACCTTTTAACCCGCGTTCCAAAAGACGCGATTGATAAAATTATGGAAGAGACAAAAACCGACAACGCTGACAACAAAACCGCAGAAACCGTTGCTTCCCCTTATGCCGACTCAGCCGAGCCGCTCACGGCGGAACCGTTACTGGAAGAAAAGATTTCAATTGACGACTTCACTAAAGTCGACCTGCGAATCGCCAGAATTATCGAAGCGGAAGAAGTTCCAGAAGCTCGAAAATTGCTTAGACTGACGCTTTCTCTCGGCGGTGACGAACGGCGAAATGTTTTTGCCGGAATCAAGGCAGCTTACGAGCCTGAGAAACTTATTGGGCGACTAGTCGTTTGCGTTGCGAATTTGGCACCAAGACAAATGAAGTTCGGACTCAGCGAAGGAATGGTTGTCGCAGCCGGACCGGGTGGAAAAGATATTTTCCTGCTTGCACCTGATGAAGGCGCTCAGCCGGGTATGAGATTACATTAAAGTTAAACAGCAACCCGCAAATGTAGAACAGCGAGCGATCCGCCAACGTCAGTTGGCGGGTAAGGTAGGCGACTTTCTCCGAAAGTCGCTCCAGTTTCGGAGAAACTTTACTACCTATGCTTTTGAACAACGAAAATTTACGTGCTGTAAAATTTTCTACAAACAGCGAGACATTAAATAGTGGTAATACCTGGCATTGGAATGCTGTAATCACCATTAACGTCAGGCATGACCGGAGACGGGCCGTCAATTGTAAGTTGGCCAATGTTCGGCGCAAATTGGAATGTTGAGTTCCAAGCCTGATCGGCTGTGATATACTGTCCAGTGTCGGCAGCCATACGACCAAACAGGGCGACAAACGTAGCGTTGGCACCATTCTGAATCTCGTTCCATTCGTCGCCTCTTCTCATGGCGGCAAAGAACAGGTCGTGTTCTGATTGATACGAATCGTTACCTTGAGCTTCAGCGGTCCAGATTGGATTCTGGCAATTGCAGTCGCTGTAAATTTTTGGAGAACCGACACCTTCACCGACCACAACGCAACCTTTTGTTCCTTGCATAATTGATTGGAAGCAGGACCAGGTGTTATCAATGGTTCGGGTTTGCATCATCAATTTTCTTCCGTCTGCGAAAATATACTCAACGGCAGCTTGATCGATCAAATCGTCTTTGAATTTACGGATAACTCTTCCGCCTTGTCCTTGCGCGGCAATTGGAAGTTCGCCTTTTGCCCAGCAGCAGATATCAAGGTTGTGAATGAGAGCGTCAACGATAAAACCACCACTTGTCCAGTTGAAGCAGAAAATGTTTTTCAGCTGGTGTTGGAGTGGAGTCATGTCGCCAATCGGGCCAAGTCTGTGCGGCGGATGCATACGGTAAACCCACATCGAGGTGATTTCACCAAGTTTGCCGTCATGAATAGCATTGATTGTTTCTTCGGTACGGAAGTAGTGTCTGTTATTCAATCCGACGCCGACTCTCAAACCTTTTTCTTTGGCGATTTTATTGGATTCGAGAATCCATTTCACACCTGGAATATCGGTAGCGAGTGGTTTTTCGGCAAATATGTTAACGCCTTTTTTCACAGCGTAATCAAAATGTAACGGACGGAAAGCCGGCGGAGTCGTTAAAAGCACGACATCTTGCGGGCCAAGTGAATCAATTGCGTTTTTATATGCGTCAAGTCCGGCAAACTTGCGATCACCAACATCCACTTTGTCAGGGAAATTGTCGGTTGCTAGTTCAACAGCTGCGTCGGCACGATCAGGAAAAGCGTCTGCGGTTGCCCAAAGTTTAACATTTGGGTCAGCATTTAGAGCCTGCATGAGTGCACCTCTACCACGGCTGCCGCATCCGACAATTGCGATTTTAATGGTATTATTTTCGGCGGCGTGAACACGCGGTGTGGCAGCATTACCAGCCAGCATTACGCCAGCAGCAATAGCGCCGGATTGTTTTAGAAAAGTACGACGTTGTTTTGATTTTAACATTGTAAGTTCCTTTCAGGATTTAATATTAGTGAGGGTATTATACCATGCGTAGTCACAAAACCGCAGTTTTCCTTACTTTACCATATAGGAAAAGCAAAGATTTACATAGCGAATAAACCGCAACATATTGACCACGTGCAGTATACACTGCCAAATGCAAATTTGTCAACGAATTAATCCGCAGATTCTGAATCAGCGATTTTCACCTCACAAATTTACTCATGGTGGCGTAGTGGATCAAAACCGTTTCCACAAGACACTGTTACCATTAGTATACAAAATGTTGTGAAGAAAAAAAGAGGCGTGAAAAAACGAATTTAATGGAAAAACCGGGTAAATATCAGGAAAAACATGATTTTTTTTGGATTTTATTAGATCAATTATGTCACGACAATGATTTGCGCAACTCCAATGGATTTCGGAGAAACATACGATTAATATTTCTGGAGGGTGAAATTGAATGGGGTAGTTCAAGAGGGAAAAGTTCGGCGTCCGGAAAAATTTTTGAAAAATTATTCTGGATTACACACGCAAATGTTTTATACGTGTTAAGAAAGTCTTGGTAAAATAACGCACTTTTTCGAACACGAAACTTTGTGTTTGTCCCGTTGACACGAAATAAATTCGTGGTAGAATTCCCGGCGTCTTGATTTTTACATGAAAGTCGTTAGTTAATAACTGATGAAATCAAATTCGGGGCGTAGCTCAGCCTGGATAGAGCGCTGCGTTCGGGACGCAGAGGCCGGAGGTTCAAATCCTCTCGCCCCGACTTTTTTGGCTCCGTGTTTTACAGCACGGGGCTTGTTTTTTGCGCGGCTCTGCTGACTCCGAGACCAGATCATTAACGCACGACGTGTCCGATTATGCCGCACTTGGTCAATTCGTCGTACTTTACCCCTTAGTATAATGAGGCTCCGGTATTTTACGCTGGCTCGGGGAACCTGATATAGTGTCGCCAGAAATAAATTGCATGTTGTCAAATGTTGGGAAAACTGAGGATAATCAGTTCCAAACATTGAAAACTCGGGAACAGAGCCGACCTATTCATGCCTCGACGGCAGGTCGCGGGAGGCGGAACACTTCACGCGAAGCAATTCACGCCTGAACGGCAGGTTCCCGCCCATGCCGGGCTCCGGTATAAAACAAGCCACACGGTATACGGTAACTAATTTGTATGCCACTTCTTTATGTATGTTGACCAAGCCTATAATTTTGGCTACACTGGATTTATCCGCTTTCAACAACTCTTAACTCGGAAAATCATTGCCCAATGAGCAAAAAGAAAATTAAAAATAGTCTTGGTTTCGTCATTTTATTTGTATGGATGGTCATTTTGGCTGGTGGTTATGAGACATTACTTTTTAAAGATATTCCATTGCTTCTTTTTTCGTTCTTGGTAATCGCAGGATTTTACATAGTGGCCTTGTTGGCTCTGAAAGGCGTTGATAACAATGCGTCAATACTGAAAAAAACCAGAGGTGTCATTTTCCTATTGTTGTGTATATATCTTTACGTGTTCGCAGTTCTTTACGG
>JBOFQC010000063.1:0-2855 GCA_051660725.1 Thermoguttaceae bacterium | reverse complement strand
GGCATGAACGACCTGCCATCAAGGCATGAATAGGTCGGCTCTGTTTCCGTGTTTTTCAATGTTTGGTGCTGATTATCTTCAGCTAACCCTACATTTGAAAAAATGCAATTTATTCCTGGAGACAGTATATCTACTGAGCATCAGCTAAATTTTGCGTAAAAATTTTTCATTTCTGTAGCCCGTGACCAACTCCAGGGAATACACCGAGCAGGGGGCGGCGGCAAACATGCAAAAGTATCCTGACGCTCGTAGTCGCGATTCATTCTTTAAGATCAATAACACTTCTTATTATTTTACCCGAAATTTTCTCGAAAAGATATAACCGTTATAGTTGTTCAAAACAAATATGTCAATAAAAATTGTGTCTTGACCGTTTCACATGTAATCGATTTACGAATATCATTCCGCAACTTTTTGAATTGTGAAAATTCCGTTGAGCATTTGGGTATCTCGGCCAATTGACGTATTTGTGAACAAACGCTTTACATACGGAACTTTGTTAAGCACCGGCACTCCTGCTTCAGAACGTGATTCAATGAGCCGTGCTTCGCTTTGAATTATCACGAGCATTCCATCTGCGGGCCAGGTTATGTCCGAAATTTTGGTTGTTACGCTCGACAGTACTGGCGTTTCAGCGTGGAGGTTTCCCTTTTGCCAATCTTCCTCGGTCATCCGGTTACTTACACTGGTAACTTTGGAAAACTCGCAAAAGAAATCGCTTGTCACCGACTTGCCGTCCCATGATAAAAGTGACGAGGCTTGCATTTGCGATCCCTCTTTGTATGTGCTTGATTCTGCTTGAAGCTGGACTCCGTGGCCAGTATCCACTGGTATCACTTTCGTTACAAAAGCACGCTCTGAGACATCTTCTACCGTTCCTTGCTGTCCATTCATTATTGTCATAAGCGGTGCCGTTAATATGCTTGACCTTGAATCTCCTTGCCAGCGTTCAAGTTCATTTTTAAATGCCTTTTGGAATTTTTCGATGTCTTCTTTCGCCACCCAGTAAACACCCGAGGCATATGAAGATGTTATTGGTTTGCCGCTGGAGTCCAAAACCGGGTTAAGGTACCGTTTTAGCGACTCTTTAACATCCCGGTAGTTGGGATTATTCGTGCTGCAACTTGAAACGAACCGCACACTGCAGAGAAACTGGACATCTTTTGTACTCGGACGGGCAAAACGTCCAATTGTTTCGTAAACGAGTTTCTGAACTTCGGGGTTATGGTAGACGTACATTTTTTCGCCGTCATAATTGATCATTCCAAAAGTTTTTCCGCTCCATGCTTCTTCGCCGGTCTGTTTTTTTACGAGTTCTATTACACGGTCAGGCGGCGCATTTTCCAACGGATATTCGCCCCAAACCTGTCCATCTTTTGACGGAAGTTCGGCCAAAACGGATGTCGTCAGAATAAACAACGCTGAACACACCACCGCAGCGCGGCTGAAAATCTGAACACAAGTCAAATTGCGCATTATTCGCTCCTAAAAAGTTTTGCGATTTCATTGACATACAGACAATGATTACAGATACACTTAAGATAAAGCGACAATAACTAAGAAGTAGGAAAGAGTCAAGGTCAAATTTTTGCGGTAAAACTTACCGCAAAATTTTTCTGACGACCAACAAAGCAGATTATTCAGCACTTTTAGCCGAACCGGTCGATTCAAGAACTACGACATTGTGAATTGAGCCGGCACGTTTTGGGTCGTGCCAACTCCAGACAACATCTCCATTTTTGTCGAACTCAACCAACTGATAACCTTTGTCGCTGTCGTTGGCACCGTGTCCTGTCCAATTGCAGACGACGATGTTACCGTTTTTGAGCATTTGAAAACCAGCGAAAAAGTTGAAGTTGAGCTTGTCCGGCCCGGGCTTTCCGCCCCATTTTTTCAGGATTTTTCCGTCTGCGTCCAACAAGACGAGAAATGCGCTGTAACCACTGACAGCCAACAAGTTTCCGTCCGGCAGCTCTTCAATCATGTAAACGTATTTAGCGTCCGGTATGTTGATTTTTTTCGTGTTTTTTCCGTCCGGTGACGCGATTATAATATTTTCCATGTCGCCAAACATCACCGAGCCGTTTTTCATTACTCTCACGCACCTGACACCACTCATGCCGGAAAACCTCAACGGTTCGGAAACTTCTTTGCCTTCTGCGTCAAGATGAACGATTTCGAGCGGATTTCTGTCAATTGCAAGATATGTGTCTTTGTCTTTTGTTCGAAAAGCTGCAACCGACACTGCTCCAGTAGAGTATTCTGGATTAACTACTTCATGGAGTAATTTTTGCGTATTGAAATCGTATTCACGAAAACCGCCGCTTAACATTCCGACGATTATCTTCCCGTCGACCAACTGCATGTCACGGCAGGACGCTTCCAGCTGAATCGTCCAGTCTTTGGCAGGGGAAAATTGGTCGACATAGAGGATTTGCGCCCTTGATTCGTCCAACGCCAGAAATCGGTGTTTGATTTCTTCCGCATTCAATAATGGTGTCAAGGACATAACAAACAATACACATGATAATGCTAAACGTGTCATAAATTTTGTCTGTAAAATTGTTAGTGTAATTTATGTAACCGGATTAAGTTTTTTTGACTTCGCGAAAATACTATTGTAAAAAAATTTAATCTCGACACAATAGCGGTTCTCAATTTATGCATGCGGCAGGTCGTTCACGTCTCAACGGCATGTCGCGGGAGGCGAGACACTTCACGCGAAGCAATTCACGCCTGAACGGCAAGGTTCCCGCCCATACCGGGCTCCGGTATAGATGTCCCTTCTCATTTGAATGAAAACTCTTCACCATCAAAGTCGATTTTCACTTTTTGGAGTTTATCACTCCCCGGTT
>JBOFQC010000062.1:0-4782 GCA_051660725.1 Thermoguttaceae bacterium | reverse complement strand
AATTTGGAAAAATCTGACGAATTATTACAAAAAACACGGGATATTTCCTCCTAACTCCTAACTCAAAAACCGTGAACGGTTACACTTTTCTAAATGATGTAACTTGCATCGGCCACTCGCAAAATTTGAAATTCTTTTTCGCTACTAATATATGATTAACACTTCGATTCGCACCCAACTAATTTTTTGGATTGGACTCCCACTACTCATTGTATATGGTATTGTAACAACGCTTCAAACACGTTCGGAAATGCGTTGGACAATTGACAGAACGCAAAAACTTATTTGTGAAAAAACCGCGTTAAACGCAACAAAATGCGACAATATTTTTTCGCAATCCGCAGAAGTCGCAAAAAGCATCGCGAATTTCGCAGTTGTTGAGCGACCTACAACCTCGAAAGATATCACCGATTTTATCAAACAGTCGCTTGCCGAGAATCCAAGAATTATTGGTAGCACAATTGCTTACGAACCGGGAATGTTCGCGGAAGATGTGCAGCGGTTTTCGCCTTACATTTGCAGAAATCCAGAAAAAAACAACGAATCAGGTGACGGTTTTTTAGAAAAAGATTTGGCTAACGAATACGATTATTTTACATGGGAATGGTACTCCGTTCCTAAAAAATCGCAGGTCCCGTCATGGTCGGAACCGTATGACGACGAAGGGGGCGGAAACGTACTCATGTGTACGTACTCGGTGCCATTTAGTTTGGACGGAAAATTCGCAGGCGTTGCAACGGTTGACATCTCCTTGGATGAAATTCAGCAGATAGTAGCCAATATTCCGTACGAAAACGCCAAATACTTTCTTTTCAGTTCGAAGGGAACCGTCATTTCTTCTCAACTTGATTACATAAAAGTTCGTGATAATATTTTTGACAATCCAATTCAAGACCAGTATAATTTCGATATAAAACACTTGAATAAAGGCACTTACAACGGAGACTTCAGCAAAACAATAACATCAAAAGGTACAGACGCTTTGGTTTTCGAAAGTCGCGAAGACGGCAGACGAGCCTGGATGGTTTCCGCTTCTCTTAACAACACCGGCTGGTCGCTGATCGCTTTGATACCGGAAAATATTGTTTTGCGTCCTGTCTACAAACAGCTTAAACTGAATCTTATAATTTCGCTGCTTGGCATAATTGCTATTTTTGCAATTATCCTTCAGGTGTCACGACGAATCATCAGCCCAATTGAACGCTTGACGGTTTTCGCAAAGGAATTGGCGTCCGGCAATCTTGACGCCAAAGTACGCGATGTCAAAACGACAAATGAA
The DNA here is from genome assembly GCA_051660725.1 of Thermoguttaceae bacterium. Taxonomy (GTDB): domain Bacteria; phylum Planctomycetota; class Planctomycetia; order Pirellulales; family Thermoguttaceae; genus JAVBSX01. The sequence continues at coordinate 3,503 of JBOFQC010000062.1, read as the reverse complement.
ATCGGTCAATTAGCGAATACTTTCGACCAAATGGCCGGTGAACTTAAAGCCAGCGTCGAAAAACGCATATCCGAAGAAACCGCAAGAAAAATGGTCGAAAACGAGCTGCAAGTGGCTCGAAGAATACAGACTTCGTTGCTTCCGCACGTTTTCCCTGCGTTTCCTGAGCGTAAAGAATTCGACCTTTTTGCGTTAAACGAACCGGCAAAATACATGGCCGGCGACTTTTACGATTTCTTTCTCATCGACGAAAAAAGGTTGGCAATTGTCATCGCTGATGTTTCCGGCAAAGGTGTTCCTGCCGCAATGTTTATGGCTGTCACACGTACTGCGATTCGTAACTTCACAACGTTAAATGCCGAGCCGCAAAAAGTTATCACGAAACTAAACGATGCTCTTGTCGCCGATAATACCGACTTGATGTTTGTGACACTATTTTACGGACATTACAACATTGAAACGGGCGAACTTACTTACGTAAATGCTGGCCACAACCCACCTTATATTGTCAGAGACAACGGAAACACAGAGACTTTGGAAGCGACCGGCGCGTTAGTAGCCGTTTTTCCTGAAGTAGAATTCGGGCAACGGAAAATAACCGTAAACATCAATGACGTTCTCGTGTTGTTCACTGACGGCGTGACAGAAGCGCACAAAGAAGGCGTCGATTTGCTGTTCGGTGAAGAGCGATTAATAAACGTTTTGAAGAAATCGAAACGTGATGACGCTGAAAACTTATGTAACGAAATCGTTTCTGAAACGCTTGAATTTTCAGAAGGTGAACGCCATGATGACATCACCCTTCTGGTTCTGAAAAAGCGGCAATAAACAACTAAATCAGCGACCCGCCGATGTCAGTCGACGGGTGACACCACCCGGTATCAGTGTTAGCCGCCGAGCCCAGCTCGGCGCTGTGTTCCAAGCGCGTCGGCGGAAATCATTGCGTCAACAAGACTTTCGACGGTGACATCAAACGGATGATTATGACAAAGTGAACCGGTTCCTGCACAAACAGTTGCGATTTTTTCAAGTGTGTCGCGACCAACACCTTTAAGATTAAGTTCCTCAAAAGTTACCGGCAGACCGACAGAAATCATAAAATCGACGATTCCGTTTCGGTAATCGACTTCGATTCCGTCATCAAGGCAAAGTTGTGTGATTACGCCAAAAGCGACTTTTTCGCCGTGCATGAGACCGATTTTTTGACACTGCGGCACGTTTGAGAGTTCGTTTCCAATAGCGTGTGCCGTTGCTAAACCGCCACTTTCGAAACCGAGTCCGCTGAGGAGCGTATTGGCTTCGATTACTTTTTCCACGGCTGGTGTCAAAACTTTATTTTCGACGTCCCGTTTGGCGTCAACACCGTATTCGAGCAGTGTTTCGAAACAAAGTTTACCGATATGAATTGCGGCAAGGGTTGGAACACCGCCTGATAGGTTTTTGGAACGAGTCTGCATTGCCGCTTCAGTTTCGACCCAGGTGGAAAGGGCGTCACCCATACCGGCAACAAAAGCGCGAACCGGAGCGTTCACGATAACACGGGAATCAACGAGTACGAGATCAGGATTGAACGGCCAACATTCGAACCCTTGAAAATTATGATTTTCGTCGTACCACACGGAAGCGGCACTTGTCGGTGAATCGTTCGACGCAATAGTCGGACAGGTAACAATGCTCATTTTGTGGTCTACAGCGGCACCTTTTGCGACGTCGAGAGCTTTTCCGCCGCCGATTCCAATGGAAATATCACAGCCGTTTTGCTGGGCTATGTCACCGACACGTTTTCTTTCGGCAAGCGTTGCTTCGCCTTGAAAATCCACTTCTACGAATTCGAATCCGGCGTTTTTGAGTGAATCACGAACTTTTTGACCGACAATTTCTTTCAGACAGCCGTCCCAAAGAACGAGTGGTTTTTTTCCGAGTGGTTTTATCAATTCGCCGAGTTCGGCAAGAGTATTCGGACCTTGAACGTATTTACGTGGGCAAATGAGTGTTTTTTTCATTGGCTGTTTATTTATGCTGGAAATTAATACGGTGAACAAACATGTTATAACGCTGACTTATCGGACCAAAAAACCGAAAATCAGAGCACTCCCCATTGTATTGCCCGCAGAACTGAGAAACAATAGGGGTGTGAATTTTCAACTTGCCAAAGTATAGATCACCAAAAATCATGTTATTTTTTGAAAATATCAATAATGGACCTGTTTCCGCTTGATCCTTCCGAGAAGGTTAAGACGTTTCCGCATGTGCCCGGCGTGTACTTGATGAAAGACGCAGCCGAACGGGTCATCTACGTCGGCAAAGCGAAAGACCTGCGGAATCGGGCTGGTTCGTATTTTCACAAAGCTGCGGCAGAAGACCCACGCACCGCACCGCTTATCAAAGAGATACGCGACCTCGACTTCATACAAACCGAAAGCGAAGTTGACGCCCTGCTGCTCGAAGCACGACTTGTCAAAGATATTCAGCCGAAATATAACCGTGATCTCAAAGACGACAAGACATTTCCGTATTTGCAGATTACGATTCGTGAAGAGTTTCCACGAGTTGAAATCACACGAACACCGAAAGAACGCGGTGTCAAACTTTTCGGACCGTTCGCAAATTCATCCGGGCTGCGTGGTGCCGTACAGGTGCTGCAAAAAATTTTTAGATTTCGTACCTGCACTTTGAACATTCACGAAGAAGATGAACGCTGGAAGTGGTTTCGCCCATGTATTTTACACTCAATTCGTCAGTGCAGCGGACCGTGTAATTTTCGGGTGCCAAAAATCGATTACCGCAAGAACATCATGCGGCTGATTCGGTTCCTTGAAGGCAACAAAACCAAATTGATTAAGGAACTGAAAATCGAAATGCGAACCGCAGCTTCACAGCGGAGATACGAAGAAGCGGCTGAGTTACGTGACCAGATTCACGACTTGGAAACACTCGATCAGAGGGGTGAAATTGATACCCACGTCCAACCGGAAGTGTTTCAAATCGACCCACGAAAAGGTGTGTTGCATCTGCAGAAAGTACTGCACTTAGACGAGATACCGCGAATAATCGAAGGGGTTGACATCGCCCACATTTCCGGCCAGGACATGGTTGCAAGCCTTGTTCATTTCATTGACGGTTTGCCATTCAAGCCGGGTTACCGCCATTATAAAATCCGTTCGGTACACGGCGTCGACGATTTCGCGTCAATTGCCGAAGTGGTGTCACGCCGCTTCGCACACGCCGAAAGCGATTCACACCCAATCCCTGATGTGCTACTGATTGACGGCGGTAAAGGACAACTTAATGCAGCACTTGCCGCTTTGGAACACTCGGTGTCAAAACCTAAAGCTGTAATTTCACTTGCTAAAAAAGAAGAAGAAGTTTTTGTGCCGGGAAAAGACGAGCCGCTTCGTTTAAGCCGCCACTCGTTCGCACTTCGGCTCTTACAATACGTCAGAGATGAAGCGCATCGGTTTGCTCAACATTATCATCATGTTCTCAGAAAAAAATCAACATTT
>JBOFQC010000061.1:0-7123 GCA_051660725.1 Thermoguttaceae bacterium | reverse complement strand
CTCGGTACAAGGAAGAAGCGACTGCCACTAATATGAGTGGAGAAGGTAATTGGTTGAATCCTCTTCCGCACCCTTACGGTCCATTCGCATATCGTAACGATTCTCCGACGAAAGGGTTGGGAGGCGAACCGAATCCGATTCAGTTAGCGTCATTCGAACCGTATCAGGCGAAACCAATAGAAGACAGTGACCTGTACGACTGGGAAAAAGAAACGGATAAAGATTTCGATTGGTCAATGTTTGACCCGGCCAATTTCGTACTTAAAATCCGAGACTGGATGGGAATGGGACCAAACGAAAAGAAAGCCGCCGCGTTTATGGAAGAAGGTTATACCATTATCCGCCAAAACCGAGACTTCAAAGATATCAGCATGAACGTCAAGGCAGCCAAACTGTTCGAAAAAGCTGCGAGTCGTTGGCCAGACTCGGTTTTGGAAGAAGACGCTCTGTTCCTTGCCGGCGAATGTTACTTCTTCTCTGAAAAATACACATACGCTGAAAAAAACTACGCCAAGCTGGTTTCGAAGCATCATGGCACGAAGTACATGGATAAGGCGACGCAACGTTTGTTTAAAATCGGAAAATATTGGGAAGAAAAATGTGACCGAGGTGCTTCGTTCGTAAACGTCAACGACAAGACTCGTCCGACGTTTGATACGTTTGGAGCTATGAAACGAGCTTACGAAACAGTATACACATACGATCCAATGGGGCCTTACGGAGACCAAGCGTTGATGTCACTTGCTGGAGCGTTCATGAACCGTGGTGTTAATGAAGGTGATTCACAATATGCTGAAGCTGCTATTTTATACGCATCTTTACCGGACATAAATAGCCGAAGTCATTATATTCCGCAGGCTAAAAAGTTAGAGCTTTTGGCGAAAAGTATGTCGTATGAAGGAGAAAAATATGACGGCACCGCTTTAGACGAAGCGACTGTTTTAGCTGATCATATCCAACGTACTTACGGAAATACGCTCGGCGATGAAAAGGAAGATATTCTTAACTTGAAAGATTCGCTTACAACGAAACGAGCAGAGCGACTTTGGGACGCAGCTTTATATTACGAAAAGAAAAAGATGTACTCGTCGGCTCGAAGTTATTACGAGGCGATTTTTACGGAGTATCCGACTTTCCCATTGTATGCGCAAGCTGAGGAAAATTACGCTAGAATCAAGGACCTCGAAGACGCCGACGACAAAATGAAGTGGCTTAAGAAAATTATTAAACCGAAAGATAGGTAGGGGAAGAAAAGGTTGTAGGGTGAACAGGTGGGCAGGTTATAGGGTGAACAGGAGGAAGATGATAAATGGAATATTTTCCCACCTGTTCACCTGTACACCTGCTCACCATTAATGACAGCCGACCAACGGGAGGCGATTCACTTCACGCGAAGCGTATTGCCTGGACGGCAGGTCCCCTGCTCACCTGCTCACCTGTTCACCTGTTACACTAACGTCTAACCTAAAAAATCTCCCGTCTCTCCGCACCAATGAAAACAAAAGTATCATTCATATTATTGATTTGCTGTACAGTTTTGACCGGCTGTACCGGATACAGAATTGGTGCGCAAACTCTTTACGATACCAGCATTCGAACGGTATACGTTCCAATGTTTGAGTCGGACAGTTACCGACAAAACTTCGCCGAGAGGTTAACCGAAGCGGTGTGTAAAAAAATCGAAGCGAGAACTCCGTTCAAAGTAGTGGGCCGCCCCTCGGCAGACAGCGTTCTATCTGGTAAACTTATTTCTGACACGCAAGCGGTTGTTACCCGTAATGAATACCACGATGTCAGACAGAAAAAGGTTATTCTTTCCTTACAAGTGGTTTGGGCCGACCGTAAAGGAAACACATTGCAAAACATGGAGCCGATTCCGCTTAACTTGAATATGGCGGACATAACTTCAAGTTGGAATATGGTTCCGGAAATGGGTGATTCAACAGTCCTTGCGCAGCAACGGGTGATAGATCAATTGGCGGACCAAATTGTCGACATGATGCAGGAACCGTGGACCTCTAATTGAGTGTTTTTCCAAATTCCAACATTCTATACTTCAGATGCGGTTACGGTTCGGTATTGCGCTTAACTTGGCGGTAATAGCCTGTCTTTCTTCACTGATACTCGGTATGGGAACCGGTACAAGCATTTCGACTGTAATCGTGTTTCTGGCTGCTGCTTTGAGCTTGTATTTTACCGACTTGCTCGGTTTTATTCGTCTTAAACCTATCATAAGTAACATACTTATACTGGGTATTGTTGGCATAAATGTCTGGGGGCTCTTCCGTTATCCGACAAGCGAGCTTGCCATTGGAATAGCGATGATTTTGCAGTATGTGCAAGTTGTGATTCTGTTCCAGGAAAAAAAAGCACGAAATCGTTGGCACATAATATTACTTTCGTTTTTACAAGTAGTTGTGGCAACGGTTTTTCAACAGAGTTTAGGGTTCGCAATTCTATTATTATTCTACGTTTTCGCCAATTTGTGCGCACTTTCTCTCATTTTCTTAAATGAGGAAAACCAATATTACCAAAAAAATTCTGCTGCTCGAGGATTATTTCATTTAAATTCCCAAGAGCTTTTCGCAAAGCAAGATTGGTGGCGTCTGGTCAAAATCGTGCTCACAACGTTTAGTGTCGGCCCTCTTTCGCTGATAATGTCATACCGGGAAACGAAAGAGGAAAAAACGGACTCTTCAAGTGCAGAGCAAAATTCAAAATTTTTGGACAATCTCGAAAGTCTGGACAACGCCGAAAATGGTGTCGCTGTAAAAGCGAGATTTTCAGTCGGCACAGACAAAAAGACCGGAATCATTGGCAAGCAATGGGAACTGTATAGGCGTCTGGCAATTGCAACTTTGTTTTCGCTTTTGGTTGGCACTGTAATTTTTTTGGTAACGCCAAGATTGGGCGGCAGTTCGGTAATAGGTGAATTTCCAAACAGCGGGCAATGGCGGGCAAATTCTGTTTCAACTGTCAGTTCCGTTGGCTTTACCGAGGAGGTTCGTCTTGGCTCGCTCGGAAATGTCCAGCAAAATTTTGAAGAGGTGTTAAGTATCACTTTTTCAACACAGGGAATCAATGCAACCACTCCAGGAAACGATATTTATCGGCTGCTTAAAAACGAACCGAAACCTTACGAACCTATAACATTTAATGAAGTTTATTTACGAGGTGTAGTGGTTGATAAGTACGATTATGGAAAATGGTCGAAGCAACCAGAAAGTTCGGGTTATTTTGGTTCAAACTCTGTTTTTCGGGATCAACGTAACAATAGTTTTATTTCACGAACAAGGATTTTTCGTGAGCAGTCGATTCCAGAAATGTTTTTTGAAAACGATTGTGATCTCGTTAACATGGAAGTGACTACTCAGCCTCTTGACTCAAACGTACTTTTTATCGTTTGGCCGTTTTATATTGATGAAGAAGTTAGATCGAAAGTTTCAATTGATCAGAGCCGGATTTCCCTAAACAATAATCAACCGTTGCGTGATCCATGTACTTTTTTATACTACACAACTGCTTTTCGTAATGGGGTGCAGCTGGATATTGTGCCAAATAATGAAAGAATAAATTTTTTCGCTCTTCTACAAATTCCGCATAATCGATTACCAAACCTGATTAATTTAGCCCAAAAGTGGGACGAAGAATCGAATTTGCATAAGGAAGATTACATTGGTAGAGCCAGATATATTGCCGAACAGCTGAAAACAAGTGGGCAATTTACGTATAAACTCGGTAATACTACGCGTGATTTAAATCTTGATCCGTTGGAAGATTTCGTTTCTAAGAATCCGCAGGGACACTGCGAATACTTTGCCGGAACGCTCGCGATGATGTTAAGAGCCGTTGAAATTCCTGCCCGAGTATGTATAGGTTACAAAATTCAGGCCCAGCGGAATGAAGAATGTAAACAAACAGTTCGGCAGTCGGACGCGCATAGCTGGGTCGAAGTTTTCATACCAGAGGCGTCTTTGAACAAAGCTGGCATTACAGGTTTTGCGAGAAACGAAAAGTTTGCCTTTAAGTGGACGCAGGGTGGTTGGCTTCGATTGGACGCGACACCTGAAGCCGTTGAAAGTAGTGGATTAAAAGGTTTTTCGATTTCACTGACCGACATAAACCGTTTGATTCAGAATTTTTGGCGAAGTAACGTTTTGAACATGAATCCTTCGCGGCAGACGGAGTTGGTTTACAAACCACTTACCGAAACTTTTGAAATAGTCAAGAAAAATTTATTTCATCCAGAACTTTGGAAAGATACCGCTTCGCTTGTTTTGCATAGATACAAAACTCTTTTCGAACAATTTCAAGGTGGAACCTGGACTCAGTCGGACATTGTGCTTATAGTGATCCCTCTTGCCGTTTGTCTCAGTGGCTTTTATACTTTAGCACGTTTCGGTTTCTTAAGATTACTTCGTAATCTGATTACGCAAATTTCGCCAACCCACTACAGGCAGCAGGCGGCAATTGAATTTTACTTGAGTTTGGAACGGCTCCTTGCGAAAATTGAGTTCCGGCGACATCCCGTAGAAACGCAGCATGAGTTTGTAACACGAGCGGCAGCCGGGATTTTTGAAAAGTTATACCGGATGACCAATCAGGGGTACGTCTTTTCAGACGACGAAGTGAGCGGTAGTGTGAACTTCAGTACAATTGATGACAAATTTACTCAAATAGTTGATTCGTACTATAAAATCAGGTTCGGCAACGAAGCTCTGTCAGCGGCGGAACTGGAACAAATTGAAGAAGACCTAAAATTTTTGAAAACGGCAGTTGAATTTTTAGCGGGTGAACAATCAGCAAAAAAGTACTGAGCATCATGATTATTTTCATGTTAGCGTAATAATTGTTAGCCGCCGAGCCCTGCTCGGCGATGTACTCCTAGGGCTCCGGGGCCAACTGGAATGTTTTTGTTTAGCCGCTGATCTTAAATCAGCGATTCCTACCTGAGTGACGACGCATATTGAACGAAATGTACGAATACGATGTAATTGTGGTTGGTGCCGGTCATGCCGGAGTGGAGGCTGCGCTTGCTTCTGCAAGACTTGGTGCTAAAACGGCACTGCTTACATCGAATCTTGACACAGTTGCTCAAATGAGTTGCAATCCCGCAATTGGCGGTGTTGGAAAAGGGCACATTGTGCGTGAAATAGACGCTCTCGGCGGCGCAATGGGAAAAGCAATTGACGCAACGGGAATACAATTTCGGCTCTTGAATCGTCGCAAAGGGGCGGCAATGCAAGGGCCAAGAGCGCAAGCAGATAAAAAAGCGTACCACATTGAAGTTAAGCGGATTTTGGAAAATCAGCCAAATCTTTATCTGAGGCAGGAAAATGTTGAAAAAATTGAGATTCGCTCGAAAAAACATGAAAAAAGCGAATCAGGAATTGATTCTGAAAAAAATTCGCAAGCAGCTTTACACATTTCACAACATCATACGCAGCATTCAGAGTTCGAGATAAGTTGCGGTTTTTCTTCAGTTGTGTACCGTTGCCGGGCACTTGTTTTATGTTGCGGAACATTTATTGACGGGAAGTTACATTACGGAAACCGTACAATTCCAGGTGGGCGGGCAGGTGAGCCGGCTGCGGTTAAAATTGGTCATTCGCTTCGAGAGTTTGGCATTGAACTTGCCCGATTCAAGACTGGAACGCCGCCACGCATCAACTCACGGAGCATTGATTTTACAGGGCTGCAGGTGCATTTAGGGGACGAAGAGCCGCAACCTTTTTCGTTTATGAACCGATCAATTTCGGTTGAGCAGATTCCGTGTTGGATGTGTTACACAACGCCGGAGTTGCACGATTTTTTGCGGAAGAATTTTGACGTTGCTCCGATGTATACCGGCCAGATTAAGTCAACGGGGCCGCGTTATTGTCCTTCAATTGAGACGAAAATCGAACGGTTTGCGGACAAAGATCGGCACCAATTATATCTGGAACCGGAGGGGCGGAGCACGAATGAGATTTACATTAACGGGCTTTCTACCAGTTTTCCGCACGAAGTGCAAGACGTAATGGTGCGAATGATACCCGGCTTGGAAAAAGCGGAGATCATGCGGTACGCTTACGCAATTGAGTACGATTACGCTCCGCCGCAGCAACTTTCGTTGACGCTTGAAGTTAAAAAAATTCCCGGTTTGTACCTTGCCGGTCAGCTAAACGGCACTACTGGTTACGAAGAAGCTGCCGCTTTGGGATTAATGGCCGGAGCAAATGCCGCGTTGAAGTTGGCGGGAAATGAGCCGTTGATATTGAACCGTGACGCTTCGTATATTGGCGTAATGATTGACGATTTGATCACACGCGGAGTCGACGAACCGTACCGAATGTTCACGTCTCGTGCCGAATACCGGCTTCTGCTTCGGCAGGATAACGCAGACAGGCGACTTACGCCGATTGGTAAAAAGTTTGGGCTTGTCGACCAAGAGCGTTGGGAAAGACTCTGTTGGAAAGAGTCGGAGATAAATCGCATAACGAAACTAATTGAAACGAGTTACGATGCGAACGGTTCGATTGCGAAATTCTTGCGGCGTCCCGAAACGACTTGGGCCGACATGATTGAAAAGTTGCCGGTACTTGCGGATGTCGAATTGGAAGTTGCGCAGCAAATTGACACCGACGTGAAGTACAGCGGTTACGTAAACCGGCAGGAACAGGAAATTGAGCGTAACAGAAAAATGCAGCAGCGTCATATACCAGACGGTACTGATTACCGTAAAATGGTTCATTTGCGTGAAGAAGCGAGAGAAAAGTTCGAAAAAGTTCGTCCAATTGATTTATCCCAAGCGTCCCGTATTAGCGGTGTAACCCCCGCCGACATTGCCGTTCTAGCCATGTACCTAGGGGAATAGGAGTTAGGAGTCAGAAATTTCGAATCACCTGCTCACCTGCTCACCTGCTCACCTACCACCTGTTCACCTACCACCTTGTCTCCCAATGCCTAATTCATTTCCAATTTTATTATCACGACTTTCCGCTGGTGACAGAGCGGTTGTTGTTGCGGTTGAGGCGGATCAGGAACTGCAAGGGCGGTTGATGGGAATGGGCCTGTTTGCCGGTTCGGAGATTGAAGTGTTGTACGGAGGTGTTGGCAAATCGTCTCCAATGCGTATTGGAAT
>JBOFQC010000060.1:0-2101 GCA_051660725.1 Thermoguttaceae bacterium | reverse complement strand
TACTGACCACGTACAGTCTAAGAAATCACTGGAACTTCCACCCGAATTTGGGGTTGTACTCCCAATTTGTGGACCAATGATGATATACGGAAACTTCCGCACCGGGATGGTAGCCCATTCTCTCGCACATTTTGCATATCCAAGGACAATCCGCGGCGGCAACAATTGATATTTCGTCAAGTCCGAGCGAAGCGCACCAAAACTCGCAAGCTTTAAGCAGATTACCTGCGATTCCTTGTCGGCGGTGATTAGCGTCAACAGCCAACATACCGAGCCTGCCTTCACGAATCACTTCAGAAACATTTGGCTCAAATTGTTCGCTTGGATTTTGAACGATATTTTTTACTACACGAATGGTAGTTAGTCCGAGCGGTTTTCCGTTATCGCCCTGCCACGTCCAAATTGAGTCGGCCATTCCGCCGGAAACGGAATTGTTCATCCAGGTTACGAACAACCGTTCGTAAAAAGATGACAGCTGCGGATCACGTCTGAACCTTGTGTAATAGCCGGATGCAATTGCAAGTGCTTCCAATTGCCGCGAACAAGTAGTGTCAGTATAAAGTTTTAGGTGCGGATCAAGCTCTGGCAAGAAACTTTGGACTGGTTTTTTGTACACGAGCCGACGATCATAACATACGCAGTCTGAGTCGTACGTTTCCAGAGTATCTGGACCTTTACCTTTAAGGAAAACGTAAACAAGCCGATAATCGGTTCTCGACAAATTCAATGTTTCATCAAGTTCTTCAGCCGAAAAGTCGCTCGGCAAGTTCAGACGACCAACCGGAAAACCGAAAAACTTCGTGTCCCATTCTACAGGAAATATTATATACGCCATTGGTTGTAAAATTTTTTGATTCAGAAAATACTGTAAAACATTGATAAAACAGTAGTATACTAACGCAAGGCTTTATTAGATGCTCAGATATACTGCACGTGGTCAATGTGTTGCAGTTTACTCACTTCGTAAACCCTTGCTTTTCCCACAGGGTAAAGCAAGGAAAGCCGCAAATATAATGACCACGCATGGTAATATGCCCCGGCGGTAGGCCACTGCCCGTACCGTTTCCGTGTTTACGGTGTAGTATAGCAAATTTTTCCGTTGTTGAATATAGGGTGTTTTGGGAAGCGAATGACGATTCAGCAATGGACGCAGTAAAATTCAATTACACGTTCTGTTTTATTATGAATGTTAATCATTTATAATTGCCACGAAAGTACTGAGCGTCACGATAATTTTGCCGTGATATATGTTATACTGTCGGCTGGAAGCGTCGACTTATGCGAAGGATATTCAGTGGCTTGCCAACGCAGGATTCGATATGACAACCATTTATCATTTCATGGATCACAGTGGTAAAGCGGAAAACCCGATGAAATTTTCATTCGATTTGGTTGAACGTTCCAACGTGAAAAACCGGCAAGGGCTCGAAAAGTCGGGAATTTTGCCGTATCTGCCAAACTTGTCAACTGGATGGGATTCGCGCCCTTGGCACGGAGATGAGAACGTAATTATTGAGGACCGAACCGTTGGTAAGTTCAAGAACATCTGCAAGGATTACGTTAAATTTTCGCAGGAAAGTGGTATCAAGCGTTTCGAGTTTGGGCCGCTAAATGAATGGGGTGAAGGCTCGTATATATCGAACCGAATCAGGAATACGGTTTCGGCATGTATGAAGCGATTCGTGACGTGTTTTGCGAGCAACCGAAAGACGGCTGGCTTCTGAATTTCGCTCCGTCTGATGTCGGGCTTGGTCGTTACGATTTGCAGATGAACGAAAAACTGTAAATCAAGCGATTTTTTATCATTAGATTAACTTACAACCTCGGGTGGAACTGTATTTTATTGTCACTTGCGAAAAATTTTGTACTGAACTCATACTGGCTCCTGATTATTATGCCAAAGCAAAATTAACCAGAAAAATGTTGCCTGAATAGGATTAATTACGTGCTGTTTTTCGATGTCATCTGTACAATCGTTAAAATCGAACCATTTTAACAGAAATAACACCTATTTAGGCAAGTTTGTCAACGAAACTTGATTAATTTGACGATATATTACAATAAACGTCTGATTTCATTATAGATACGAACAGTTTTTCAG
>JBOFQC010000059.1:0-9685 GCA_051660725.1 Thermoguttaceae bacterium | reverse complement strand
CTTTCGATGATTGGAAGGAACCGTGTGGGTCGTGCTGCATTTTTTGCGTCATTCCTTGAATCGCTTTCATTCGATCACGCAAATTCATGGAACTCATCGCTTTCATCATGTCAGCCATTGGCAGGAACGCTTTTATGAGGTCGTTTACCTGATTCGGCTGCACACCGGCACCTTCAGCGATGCGTCGGCGTCGGCTCTGGTCGATAATTTTCGGGTTTCTACGTTCCGCCAACGTCATTGAGTCGATTATACCGCCGAACTTACGCATCTCGTCGTCGGCGTCGACATTCATTGCGCCCATAGCTTTTCCGAGCTGACCCATGCCGGGAATGAAGCTGAGCAATTTGCTTATTGAGCCAAGTTTTTTCGCTTGGCCCATCTGTTTGCGGAAATCGTCGAGAGTGAATTCGCCTTTTTCAAGCCTTGCCTGGGCTTTGGCGAGTTCATCCTGATCCAGTTTTTGCTGGGCCTGCTCAATAAGTGAGAGCATATCCCCCATACCGAGGATACGTCCAGCCATTCGGTCCGGGTGAAATTCTTCGAGAGCGTCGAGAGTTTCGCCGGTTCCAATGAATTTGATCGGTACGCCGGTAACGTTTTTAACCGAAAGGGCAGCACCGCCGCGTGCGTCGCCGTCTAATTTGGTTAAAATCACGCCGTCAAGTTCGAGCGCTTCGTTAAACGCTTTCGAACTGTTAACCGCGTCTTGACCGGTCATTGCGTCAACGACGAAGTACACTTGGTCCGGCTGCAGTTTCAGCTCAATTCTAGTGAGCTGATCCATTAACTCCTGATCCACGTGCAAACGTCCGGCGGTGTCCAAAATCAGGACATCTGCGCCTTGTTCTTTTGCAATTTTAGCTGCATTTTGGCAAACGGCAACGGGGTCTTTATTCGTTCGGTCAGTGTAAACCTGCAGACCGAGCGAGTTTCCGAGCACTTCAAGCTGATCAATAGCAGCCGGACGTTGTAAGTCGGAGGCAACCAACATTGGCTTCAGTCCCCGTCCGAGCAGCATTTTGCCCAATTTACCGCAAGTGGTCGTTTTACCGGAACCTTGCAACCCGCACAGCATCAGTACCGTCAGCGGCTTTTTTATGTGCAAGGAGTGATCGACTGGTCCCATTAGGTTAACCAGTTCGTCGTAAACGATTTTAACGACCTGTTCCGTTGGGTCGAGCCGTTTCATCACCGATTCGCCGAGTGCTTTTTCGGTGATGTTATCCATGAAGCTTTTCACAACGGAAAAGCTAACGTCAGCTTCAAGAAGCGACTGCTGTACGAGCTTTAGCCCGTCACGCATATTGGATTCCGACAATTTTCCGCGACCTCTCAGGGTGCGAATTGCGGAACTCAATCCTTCTTGAAGTGATTCGAACATGAAAAAACTCTTGTCTTAGCTTGTGTAATTTACACTCTGTATGCTTTATACGCTTTTAATATGCAATATTAGCGCATAAAACGACCAGAACAACGGACTCGGTATCATACCAGAACTGCTACTGTTTTGGAATCGGGGGTGATGAAAATATTTTGCATACGAAGATTACCCGCCGACTTACGCCGGCGGCTCGCTTTAAGAGTCGCAAGTATTAAGACATGTACCCTTCCCAATGTATTCGTTTCAAGTATAATCGATAAAAATATGTCGAATAAATTCAAGTCAAATTTCAACAGGTAAGTATTCCCCCAACAATTTAACGAGGAAAAATATGGCTAAAAAAACAATCGCTGATGTTGATGTTGCAGGTAAAACCGTTCTGATGCGGGTCGATTTCAATGTGCCGCTCGACGAAAACGGAAACATTACGGATGACCGCCGTATTCAAATGGCACTTCCGTCAATCAAGTCGGTTCTTGATCGTGGTGGAAAACTGATTCTTATGAGTCACCTTGGCCGTCCGAAAGACGCTCCTGATGCTAAATACAGCATGAAGCCAACGGCAGCGCGGCTCGGCGAACTCCTCGGCAAAAAAGTTGAATTCGCAACCGACACTGTCGGTGCCGACGCAAAAGCTAAAGTCGCGGCCTTGAAAACCGGCGACGTACTCGTTCTCGAGAACCTCCGATTCCAGCCGGGCGAAAAGAAAGGCGACGCCGCTTTCGCTGCTGAGCTTGCAGGTTTTGCGGACATCTACGTAAACGACGCTTTCGGCACTTGTCACCGCACCGACGCTTCAATGGTTGCAGTTCCGCAAGCTATGACTGGCAAACCGAAAGTTTCCGGATTTCTGGTTGCAAAAGAAATCAAATATCTTACCGACGCGATTGCCAATCCAAATCGTCCGTTCGTCGCTATTCTCGGCGGTGCGAAGGTTTCCGATAAAATCATGGTCATCAAGAACCTGCTCGGCATCTGCGACAAAGTGCTGATCGGTGGTGCAATGGCTTACACTTTCATGATCGCTCAAGGCGGCAAAGTCGGCAGCAGCTTGGTCGAACTCGACAAAGTCGAACTTGCGAAAGAACTCCTTGGCGAAGGAAAAGACAAGCTCGTTTTACCGGTTGACAACCACTGCGGCGACGCTTTCAAAGCGGACTGTAACAAATTGGTCGTCCCCTCCGGCGAAATTCCAGAAGGCTGGGAAGGACTCGACATTGGTCCGAAAACCGCTCAGATGTACGCCGACATTGTGAAATCGGCCAAAACAGTCGTCTGGAACGGTCCAATGGGCGTTTGCGAAATGCCTCCGTTCGACGAAGGAACGAAAAAAGTTGCCGAAGCAATTGCCGAAAGCGATGCAGTCAGTATTATTGGTGGTGGCGACTCGGCAGCTGCGATTCAAAAGCTCGGATTTGCCGAAAAAGTTTCTCACGTCAGCACTGGCGGCGGAGCAAGCCTCGAAATGCTGGAAGGCAAAAAGTTTGCCGCAGTTGAATTACTCGACTAAATTATGCTTGAAGCTCTTAAAAACGCAGTATACCTTGCTAACATCGAACTTGTTCAGCAAGGTTTGGTTACGCTGACCTGGGGTAATGCGAGCGGACTCTCCGAAGACGGAAAGTTCGTGGTAATTAAGCCCAGCGGTGTCTCTTATGCGCAAATGTCTCCTGAAGACATGGTTGTCGTCGACCTCGGCGGCAACCTTATTGAAGGGAAATGGAAACCGTCATCTGATACTCCGACGCATCTTTATTTGTACAAGCGTTTTTCGACTTGGACAGACAAAGATGGGAAGCAGTTCGACACTGGAATTAAAGGGATTGTTCACACTCACAGTAATTGGGCGACTGTTTTTTCGCAGGCAAGGCAGGAATTGCAATGCTTCGGAACTACTCATGCCGACCATTTTTACGGTACGGTTCCGCTTACCAGACCGCTTATGCGAAAAGAGGTCGAAGAAGATTACGAACTGAACACCGGTGTCGTGATTGTCGAACGATTCGCTGATAAAAGTGAACGGTTTCCAATAAGAAACCATGTGCCGAAACCGACTAATCCGGTAGAAATGCCGGCGGTGCTGGTTGCCGGACATGGCCCGTTTACTTGGGGAAAAGACGCTGCCGACGCAGTAAAAAACGCCGTTGCTCTTGAATCAGTTGCTAAAATGGCTTACGGAACAAAAATGCTCATGCTAGAACAACGCTTGCAGTACTCGGATTTGCAGTTGTCAACCTCACCGGGCCTTGAAGATTACGTGCTCCAAAAGCATTACAACCGCAAACACGGAGCAAACGCCTACTACGGACAGGAATATGTAGGTGATAGGTGAGCAGGGGACCTGCCGTCCAGGCGTTACGCTTCGCGTTCAGTAAACCGCCTCCCGTTGGTCGGCTCGTTTCACACATGCCACCTGCTCACCTGCTCACCTATTTTCATATTTTCCCCTCTTTTTTTGCAAAAATAGCCGATTCGGCCTTGATTAAAACAGGTTTTCTTTAGAGAATAAATAGTGATTGTTCCTAACTAGCGACGATGTCGCAATGCAATTTCGTACTTACATCAGTAAAAATGATTCCACCGATTTTTGATCCACAGAACAGCTACAACAATTATCAACGTCAGCGCTCGTTGACGCTCGGCGACTTGCTTCTTGAGAACCGGATTATTTTCCTGCAAGGGGCGATTACAAACGAAACGGCAAATGAACTTGTGATGAAACTCTTGTATTTACAGAGTGAGAATCGTCGTAAAGATATACATTTCTACATCAACTCACCGGGAGGAAGCGTCTCGGCAACGCTTGCGATTTACGACACTATGCAGATTCTAAGTTGTGCAGTGAGTACTTACTGCGTCGGCTTGGCGGCAAGTGGTGGCGCGATTCTGCTTGCTGGCGGAACCAAAGAAAAACGGTTCGCTTTGCCGCACGCTAAAGTCATGATGCACCAACCGTGGGGAAACGTCGGCGGTCAGGTTACCGACATTGAAATTCAGGCGCAGCAGATTCTCAAAGACCGCGAAACGCTCAACCATATACTTGCCAATCACACCGGCAAACCGTTCGACGTAATCGCCAAAGACACGGACCGCGACTTCTACCTTTCCGCAGAGGAAGCAAAAGAGTACGGCGTCGTAGACGACATACTCAAAAAACAGGAAATCGAAAAAGACGAATAATTAGAGTAGACGTTAGACGTTAGACTTCAGACTTCAGATTTCTAACTCCTAACGTCTACAATCTAACGTCTAACGTCTAACATCTAACGTCTAACATCTATTTACAATGCCACTGATTCCTTATGTAATTGAAAAGACCGGACGCGAAGAACGAGCAATGGATATTTACAGCCGCTTGCTCAAAGATCGCATTGTTTTTCTCGGTTCCGGCGTAAACGACGAAGTCGCAAACGCAATTGTCGCGCAGCTGCTGTTTCTCAACTCTGAAGACCCGAAAGCGGATGTGCATTTGTACATCAATTCACCGGGCGGAAGCGTGTCAGCCGGTATGGCGATTTATGACACCATGCAGTTTATAAACTGTGACGTTGCCACGTATTGTATCGGTCAATGTGCCTCAATGGGCGCGGTGCTGCTCACTGCTGGCGCAGCAGGAAAACGGTATGCGCTTCCTAATTCACGGATTATGATTCACCAACCGCTCGGCGGTATGGAAGGGACTGCCGAGGAAATTTTGATCCACGCAAAAGAGTTTGCGAAAGTAAAGGAAAAGATTAACCAGATTCTGATCAAACACACAGGACATCCTTACGAAAAGATCGAATCCGACACTGACAGAGACCGATTCCTTTCCGCAGAAGAAGCGAAAGAGTACAGACTTATCGACCAAGTAATCGAAAAAGTCGGAAACGGCAAGTGACACCCAACGCCTTAATAATCATGAAAAGGATTTCATTAATATTATTTGGTAGTATGCTTTTTGCGGTAAGTGGTTGTGTTTCGCAACAGCAGGTCGCAATGGAGCGGGCAATGTTCGCCCAGGAATTCCGTCAACTCGAAGACGAGCTGTACTACACGTATCAGGAGCGGGACGCGCTTATTCAACGGAACCGTCAGATGCAAAGTCGGCTCATGCAGCTCGAATCTGACGGGTCTGGAAACGGTTCCCGCTTGGTGCCAGCGGTTAACGAGCCGATTATTCCGGAAGGTTCGACAACCAGCACAACGGTTCCGTCTATTTTACAGCGACCGAGTCAGCCGAAACCTTCCATGCCAGGCGGTGTGAATAACAGTTCGAATAATACACGTGGTGGCAATAACGGAGCAATGCCGAATGAATCGGTTCGACGCATCCCACAACCGAATGGAAGAAATGGATTCCAGTCCAGAAGCGTTCCGGTTAATTACAAACCTCGTTTACGTCGGGAAACGCAGGAGCAGTATTACGAAGAAAACGTGATACCGGAAATGCTTGTGCAGCCTCAAGACCCGAGCGGTTTTCCTGAATGGTCGCCTGAAAGATAAAGCGGAATTCATACTGTACAAAATAAAATCTTTTCCGCGAGCCGCAAGCGTATTACAGCGAGCCGCCAACGTAAGTTGGCGGGTAAAGCAGTCGGCAATCTCCGAGAGCCGTTCTGGTTTCTGGCAAAGAAAAATATGTGGATGAGGTAAACAACACGAAGCTTTTACTGACATTTTCAAAAAAATTGAATGGGGCCCGCTTTCGGAATAGCAATCAAAGTGACACCCAAAATTTGATTTGACATGCCAGCTGAAAAGTGAAAATGTATCATGGATAATCCAATTCCTCAACACCTTCTGAATTATGACTTGGATACCGTGCCGTTGATTTCGAATGCGTGGAAATGTGTAGAAGACGAAACTAACGGAACAGTTAAAATTGTTCGGTATCGTAGATATTTGTCGTATGTTTTGGGCAGTTTATTCTTTTCCTGCATAATGTGGTCTCCTGCATATTATCTTTACGTACGAGAAGGTGGATTGGATTTTGTTCTGAATGAAGACATGAATGCTTTCTTTTTTTGCATATCGGTTATTATGGGAACAGCTTGTTGGATAATCCCTTTATACATTATGCAATTTGGATATTGGAGGGATGCCAACAAATGGCCGGCTACAAGAATTTCGTTCAACAGCTTGAAAAACGAAATACTGTTTTATGAAGATACCGCTTATTATATACCTGATTGCCAATCTGTCGTAGTTGGTTTAACAACAGGATTTGATACGCAACATTGTGAATGTGACAAACATGGGTATGAAGGCGGTTATAATAAAGGTGCACACTTATACATTCTGATAAAGAAGGATGATGAATGGAAAAAATACTTGATAGCACACGAAATGAGTTTAGCGCAGATCAATAAAACTGCGCAAATACTAGCAAGGTATCTGAAATGCCAAACTGTTATAACAAAAAAAACTTTTAAGGAGTGCTTTGATCTACACCACCCAAAAGATACCGAGTTTGTCGTTCCGCGGGAGGAAAAGGTTTTTAGAAAGAGGAATTGAAACGGAAGAAACCACCCATGACACGATTGAAAACAGCGACATTTATAATTTCTCTAAAATCGATTCTGTTTTTAGTCCTCAAATTACCAGTAAAGTAAAGAAAAATATCTTCTACTCATTTTCAAATGAGACTCGTTATGCTATATAATATGAGCCGGAATGAAGGTCGTACTCGACCGGAATGACGGCCTGGGGTGGTTGAATCATAAGCCCAAGTTGTCATTTAGCAAAATTCGCAGAAATAACAATCTGGGTAAAGTAGTTTACGATCCACACCGTCATTACGGGACTTGCCTCCCTCCATTCCGCTTTTATGAAACGTATTGTAATGAATCACATTTACGAAACAATGTCAAATTTTCAACCATTAACACGATAATGAACAGAAAACTTTTTTTTCATGCGCTGCTTGTTATGGGCAGTTTTTTTATTCTCGACACAACCGTAGAGGCGCAGGCTTTGCGCCGACAATCACCGTTGAGGCAGACAACCCAATATGCGCAAAATCAATCAGCGAAAACACGTGAACAGCTACAAAATTTTATGAAAGATTATCAGGCGACGTTATCCAAGTTGGCTTCCGATTCGAGTTTGGCAACCTGGACTGCTTATGCTGAAGGTGGCGACGAAGCGTTCGCTGACGCCGCCGAAAAAAGTTTGAAGTTCGCCCAATTTCACAGCGACCCGCAAAAACTTGCGGAATTAAAAGAGCTGCGAAAAAAGATTAACGCCATGATTGTAACGCCAATTGAAATCCGCGAGTGCGAAAAAGCGATCCTTGCTTTCGAACAGAACCAATTGCCGGACGACATGCTCGAAAAACTTACGAAAGAATCGTCTGAAATCGAACAGGTTTTCCAGACGTTCCGCGGCGAAATCGACGGGAAAAAATACTCGAATAATGAGCTTCTCGAAATGCTGCAGAAAGAAACCGACTCCGCAAAACGCGAACAAATCTGGAATGCGTTGAAACAGGTCGGCGAACAAGTTGCACCACGAATCGTGGAACTTGCGAAAATCCGTAACGAAGCTGCACAAAAGCTCGGATACAAAAACTTCTGGGAAATGAATGTGCATTTTCAGGAATTCAAGCCGGAAGAACTGCTCGCGATTTTCGAGGAACTGGACGAAACAACCCGCGAACCGTTCGCAAACATGAAGGGCGAAATGGATTCCGAACTAAAAGAAAAGTTTGGCGTCGACAAGATCATGCCGTGGCACTACGACAATCCATTTTTCCAACAGGCTCCACCTTCAAAAGATGTTGACCCGAACGATTTCTACAAAGATAAAACGAAAGATGATATCATCAACTACTCGGTGAAGTACTTCGATAAAATTGGTTTGCCGGTTGAAAAAATCCTCGAAAAAAGCGACCTTTTTGAACGCGAAGGAAAAAGCCAGCACGCTTTTTGCTTCGACATTGATGCCAGCGGTGACGTGCGTATTCTGTGCAACATCAAGCCAACCGACGAGTGGATGGATACGCAGTTGCATGAACTCGGTCATGCCGTTTATTCGTTTTACAATGATATGAGTTTGCCGTTTAACTTACGTGATTCAGCCCACATTTTCACAACGGAAGGCGTCGCGATGTATTTCGGTGCCAAGGCCAGAACACCGAAGTGGATGATTGAATTCGCTGAAGTCGATCCTCTCAAAGCAAACGAATCTGCCGAAGCATTGAAAAAGCAACGCCGTAAAGAACAACTGATTTTCGCTCGCTGGACGCTTGTTATGCTTATGTTCGAAAAAGCAATGTACGAGAATCCTGACGCCGACTTAAACAAACTCTGGTGGGACACAGTAGAGAAATACCAAATGATGCCAAGACCGGAAAGCCGCGACAAAGCCGACTGGGCGTCAAAACCGCACTTTGTAAATGCACCGGTTTATTATCACAACTACCAACTTGGTGAACTTTTCGCGGCACAGCTTCGGAAATCGCTAGGCACTCTTAACGATTCGACAGGCCCGGAACTCGGCAAAAAACTGAAAGAAAATGTTTTTAAGCCTGGTGCTTCGTTAAGATGGGATGATTTCGTGAAACGGGCAACCGGCGAACCCCTTTCTGTAAAAGCACTTGCAGATGAACTACGCTAAGATTTTTTCGTAGAAATTTTTATACTGGCTCAAAACTTCTGCCTCTGTAAACTGTTCTGTTACGAGTCTTTGTACTGCGTCACCGAAAGATTTGCGTAACTCTTGAGAGTCCAATAATTGCAGAATGCGATCCGCAAGAATTTCAGGATTATCGGCGGGAACAAGAAAACCATTTTTCCCGTCGGTGATTATTTCCTTCATGCCTCCCACATCCGAAGCGACAATTGGCAGGCCGGCAACTGAATACTCAAGTACAGCGTTGGAAAAACTCTCGGAGTGACTCGAAAGCACCGCTACTGTAAAATGCGGAGTTATGCGATATGGATTATCAATCCCTCCGTACCAGATAATTCGGTCAGTGACACCAAGTTTATCCGCCAGAATACGTAACTCGTCGAGATAATCTTCTTGTTGTTCGCCGACGCATAGAAAATAAGCGTTTGGATGTTTTTCAAGAATGATTTTTGCCGCTTGAACTAAAACTTCGTAACCTTTGATTGGTCGGACAGTTGCCACCATACCGACAATCGTCGCATCGTCTGGAACACCAAGTTCAGAACGTGAAATTAAGTTTGTGACACCGTCTTCATATCTATCAGTAAACACAGGGTTGTAAATGATCGTGAACCGATCCGCAGGAATGCCTTCTTTTTCCCACGCGGCAACTTTCGCGGCTTCACTGTTTGCGATGTAAGGAATTTTGAA
>JBOFQC010000058.1:0-2905 GCA_051660725.1 Thermoguttaceae bacterium | reverse complement strand
AGTCTTGTTCCTCCTATGACAGCGACTCTCGCGAGCTGCCCTAAAAGCCGACCCAACACTGATCGACCAAGCTGGAAATGCCAACGCTATAACGCTTCGAATCGCGGCTCCGGGTTCGCAATATTTAACATTCCGCTGGCTTTTTGGCCCGCCCGCTAAACACACTCTTCCTTCGCCTGCCGACTCTCGCTGGAAATTGCTAACCAACGGGCACATACGACGAAACTGTAGGTAAGATTCCCGACAGCGAGGGACATTTTGCCACAAAGGGAAAAAAGTTGCAAGAGGGGCGGCGAAAAAAGTTTAGGCCGGTAGAAAACGCCGGAAAAACTGCGAAAAATCGGCGAAAAGTTATGCAGACGCTCCGCTATTTTTTCCGATGAAAAATGGTAAAATAAGTCGTTTCCCCTTCAGAACTTCGTCGTATATACAGGAACAAAACCATGTCCAAAAAAGATAAAGCACTCGACGCAGTGATCGAATTCGCAAAAACGTGCCCGCCGCTGCCGAAAAAACCGCCAACTTCGCCGAAACCTCCGAAGGCAACAAAGCGGCTCGCGTGGAAAGTTCACCACTACGACGAGAACAAAATGTATTGCGAACCTTTTGTACAAACATACTCTGAAGAAAAGAAAAAATGGAATTCCGGCAATCGGCTTAGCCCAAAGGACATGTACGATAATCAGTTCGTCTTTCCGTTTTTGACACCACAAGACAAGCATATCTGCTCGTTAATCAAAGTCACCGGCTCTGTAGAAGACCGTTTCGGGTATGAATTTCCAGACGATCTGGCTTACCAACTAATTGGGCATCCGACTCTGATTGTGGACAATCACCCCAATGAACGAGTCGAGTTAGTCAAGGGTAGTGCGAGTTTCTATCTCGAAAAAAACGGTAGGAATGTTATTTTCAAATGTCACCCGCCAGTGAAAAAACTTACCGGCAGAGATGGAAAACTTCGTACTGTTTTTGTCTTGCACGAACTTGGTAATGTGTATAAAGTCGTTAGGCTTAGTAAGTTAGAGCTAAAAGTGCTGAGACACCACCTTGAGCTAGGCGACGAATATACGCCGGACGGATTTGAAAAGTTGAACGAATTTTTGAGCATCCTCTGCGGGCGGGTAGAGATGAACGCCGATGGGCTGAAGTGAAATTTCGGCCCATCTTGCAACTCGACTCCGAAAAAAGTAAAATGATAGAGTCGAATTGTTGCTTTTAACCACAACCAAACGAGGTTTTATTGAAATAATTTTACCGTTTAACAAAACATAGAATCGCAAGTTAATCGTCTCCAACTGTCATTAGACAGTTCATTTTTCCAGATGCAACCGGAGTAATCCGTTGGAAAAATATGATTATGCTCAGTACAACGCGCGTCACAAAGTTGGGACGTTGCGGACTGAGCTTGCGAAATTTCCGTGCGGCACCAGAAATGGGGTCGTATTGTTGTGCGTTTCTGCGCATGGTGCCGTAGTTGCATACGGGGAGGTTTCGTATTGGAGACGGCGTGACGTCCCTTTTTATTTCTTGGGGGTGACACTTCTTGTGCGTTCTGCATCAAAACCGACTCACCCCAATACTAAAATGCCTATTTTTGACCCTGAATTTCTGGACGAACCGCTGCTCGACAATATCTATTCCGCACTTGATGAACACAAAAAAGAGTTGAAATTCCTACTTCTCGCCCTACAAATTGGCGGCGTCGGACCGTGGGAGCAGTATGACACCATTGACGTTTACCTGACTAAAACGTGGCACCGCGTGTTTGGCATAAGTGGCGACGAATCAATCAGTTTGGACGGATACTACGCTTTGATTGTCGACGCAACTGAACGCCAACGGGTACGTCATGGACGAGAAAATCTGGCTTCGCAGGCGATTGGCACGAAGTGGAGCGACACATTCACACTTGCCGGAAAACCGGTCCGCAGCTTCGCGTTTGTCAGCGAATCAGCAACAATCGTCGGCGTGGATGTAGTGGGCTAAGAGAACAACAGGAAGGTGGAAATTTTGCTATTGAATTATATTGAAAAAATTTGTATTCTTACGTAGGGAGCGGTGTGCTTCCGCCGAAAACAATTTGCATGATCTACATATACATAAACCAATGAACAAACTCAGGGAAAAAGCAACCGAAATCGCCGGGCTTATTTGGTCGATTGCCGACCTGTTACGAGGACATTATAAACGCTCCGATTACGGTAAAGTCATTCTACCCTTCACGGTCATTCGGCGTCTTGATCTCGTCTTATTGCCGACGAAACAAAAGGTTTTCGACACTTGGCAAAAACACAAAGACAAGAAACCGGAAGTCTTGGAGCTACTCCTGAACAAAGCGGCGGGAAAGGATATGCAGTTTCACAACAAGAGTAAGTTTACGTTTTCCGATCTTGTTGCCGACACAAACGCGATTGCCAAAAATTTTCAGACTTACCTCAGAGGATTTTCCTCTCACGCTGCCGAAATTGTCGAGTATTTCAAATTCAACGAACAGATTGTAACGCTCGATAAATTCGGGCTGCTATTCTTGGTCGCAGAAAAATTTAACGAGCCGAAAATAGTTAAATTGCTTGAAGAAGCCGACAATATTTTAATGGGACTCGCCTTTGAGGAACTGATCCGAAAGTTTGCCGAAGATAGCAACGAAACTGCTGGGGAACATTTTACGCCGCGAGAAGTCATTCGCCTCATGGTGAACCTGCTGCTTGAACCGGATAAAAAAATGCTCACGAAAGGTGGTGTCATCTGCACGTTGTACGACCCGGCGTGCGGAACCGGCGGGATGCTCTCCGAAGCGACAGAGTACATCAGGGAACTGAATCACGGTTGTATGATCAAGGTGTTCGGACAGGAAATCAATCCAGAGTCGTATGCGATTTGCAAGTCCGATTTGCTCATCAAAAAA
>JBOFQC010000057.1:0-5573 GCA_051660725.1 Thermoguttaceae bacterium | reverse complement strand
TACAGCTAATGACGCAAAGAAAACTAGCAATAAAACGACATAATTGCCAGTATCTTCGAAAAATTGAGTGCATGGAACAGCAACTGCAAGTAAAATAAAAGCGAGTACAATTAGCATAATGAACTCAATATTACTTTTTCCTTTAAGCGGTACGCGGAGAAAATTTCCGTCAGCTGTGTTTTCAAACTTACATAGCGAAAACAGCGGCGGAACTTCAATTGGCCGATCAATTATATTGCTCGCAAATGCAGTTTTTTTACGAATGAATTCATTTATTTCATCTGCAACTGCCGTTTGTTCTTTTCGTGTATCCAAAACCAACGAAAAACTTTTGTTGCCGGGAAAAAAAGCGACAATGAACTCGGCTTGTTCTTCACGATTCTTTCGTACTGAACGGGCAATCCCCTGCCATTTTGACAGTTCGATAACCAATTTTTTTTCTCTATCACCTCGTTTTCTAGTCAGATGCAATTCCGTTGGCGTAAACGTCGCTTCGATACTTTTATAACAAGAGCCTTGATAATTTAAGACGTACAGATAAATGGTTACTACTTGTGCTGTATAAATTAGTAGAAGCCCCATAACAATAGGGAGCAGAACAAGAATAAAATCCGTACTTATTGACACCAGCAAAATAACCAGCAACAGGGCCAAAAACATATAAATACGATACATGCCAGGCCCTGTCATCACTTCGCGGACTGAAGCGACAAAGTATTTTTTCGTAATTGTAAGAGTGTCTTCAGAACTTGTGACCTCGGCTTCAGGATTGGTTGTCGTTTTTGTCATTGTACTTATGTATACTGTCGCTCGGAATAAATTGCATGTTTTCAAATGTTGGGAAAGCAGAGGATAATCAGTTCCAAACATTGAAAAACTCGGGAACAGAGCCGACCTATTCACGCCTCGACGGCAGGTCGCGGGAGGCGGAACACTTCACGCGAAGCAATTCACTTCCCGCCCATACCGGGCTCCGGTATAGGTAGGATCAAAGATTCTTTTTCGGCGATTCCCATACTTTGAAGTGCCGCTTGTATTCTGCGTTTGGATTTTTTACAGATGTTTTAAGCAACGGTAAAAGTTTCGGCACCGACGTTTGTCCCGACTTCTGCGACGAAGTCGTCGTTGTCTCCGGCTGGCGAGCCAAAAGTTGCAGATAACTTGCCAATAATTCGTGTGTCTCGCGGGAGTTGTGGATCATAAAATGCACCCAAGCCCAGGAATCCCGATACTCGTTATTATTCATTTCATCAACATACTCTAATTTTTCGAGCCGTGCAAGAGACGGAACAATTCCGAAAGAGTTGTTAAATTTGACTTTAGAAAGATACGGATTACCAAATGGCCGCTCAGTTGTTGGTAATTCGAAATACTTGGCCAAACCTTCGTCGAGCCAGATCGGAACAGAACGAATCGAAGCGTGCAAAATGGCGTGAGTCATTTCGTGTCGCACATCAATTTCGAACTCGTCCGTTTTCTGCACTAAAACAACTCCGGGACCGTTTTTCTTAACGTACAGTGCACGACGATCCATTGGCGCATCAGGAAACTCTTTTTTCAGAAAATCCAAATACGCTTTTTCAGTTGTGAAAATACACAGCTCAATCTTTTCGTCCGCAGGCGGAATCGCGAGATATTTTTTCAGGTCCGTTTGAAGATTTTCAATCTCTTTGACAATTGTGCCGAGTTCGTTCAACGGCGCATTTGACTGGCACACCACGACTCCGCAAACCTCGTTGTAAGGCAATCTTCGCGCAAATGACGGCTTCAAATCAATTTGGCGTTGTTGCTGCGGTTGCTGAACATGTTTTGTTTGCTGCTGTTGTGTCCCCAACGAATCATTCCAATTCGACGAATACGGCGGCTGTTCTTGCAACTCGAACAGCTGCGGATAGGGTTGCTGAGCTACACCGCTGGCTAAAATTGCGAGAAAAATAATAACGGATGTTATTCCAATTGGAAAATATGAATACGTTTTATTTATGCCGTAGCACGGCATGGCGGGAACCTGCCGTTCAGGCGTGAATTGCTTCGCGTGAAGTATTCCGCCTCCCGTTGGGCGGCTTCTTTTACCGAGATTTCGTAGGTTAGGAAAGGTAATCTTCCTTTTTTCCTGACCTAAAAAATGTAACTTTATTGCCGTTGAACAGTATATATACATTATGTGTGTAGTGCGAACATCAGAATGGTTTTGCCTAATGCCTAAAGCCCAATGCCTTACTATTAATATCTATGAATTTTTTTAAGGATGACGAAACCAATGATTCCCAAACAAATATTTCCGATCCAAACCAAGCTCGGCGGCGTGTTTCCACTTTTTGCACCCTGCAAACCAAACTCCAGCAGTGGGTAATAGAATATTAAAATTGGTACGAAACATGCGAAAAAACTGGCGAAAATGTCCGATTTTTTCAACCAAATGCCAAGTGGAGCACCAACCCAGACGAAAAAGAAACAACTGAACCCGGACGCCCAACGTCTTGGAAACTCCAAACGTAGCCTATTTAACTGGTTTTGAATGTTTTCGTCTCTTTCGGAATAGCCGGTCCACGACTCAGAACTAAATTCGTCGAAATCTCCCAAGCAGACAGCGAAAGCGGCTTCCGCTGCGACTTTGTTTATTGCCGATCTGCGTAATTGCAATTGTTTATCAATTTCATTTGGAATGTCGCTCATTAACATTTCGGAGGCACTCTTTTTATCATTACTCCTAGGTACAAGTGAAGATAATGATAGGATATGCTCGTATTTATCAGTACGAAGTTTTGCGCCATCCAAGTCTCCAGCAGAGAGATTGTAAAGCGTAACTTTGCACTCCTCTTTTTGTGGTTCCAGTTCAATCTCGGCCCACTGTGCAGAAATCGATTGGTTTTTGATTGTTATCGTTGGACTAAGTAACCGTTTGTTTTCAATACCTTTTACAGTTAATTTAAACCCGCTTCCCGGTTCGAGCTTTTGGTTGGTTCGCAGATTCGTAAATATGTACTCTTCGGCTCTTGCCAACAGGACACGCGAAATCCCTGCCTTACCGTATGAAAGAGCAAAGTCGTTTATCCAAACAGTAAGTAAGCTCACAAGAAAAGCGATTAAAAAAACTGGCCAAAGTATTTTCCAAGGGGGAATACCGAGCGCTTTAAGGGCAGTTATTTCGTTTGCGCCTCCCATTCTGGCAAACACAGTTGTACTTGCTAGAAGAAGTGTTATCGGAAGTGAGTAACGAAGCTGTTCCGGTAATATATACGGAACGAATCTCAAAGCCATGCCAAGTGGAATACCACGTGAAATCGCCTCTCGCAACACCATTACCAAGACTAATAGTCCGGTAAAAATCAGCAATGCGAAAATACACGTTTTAATAAATTCCCTAAGTATGTAACGGTTTATACTACCCATTACGACAATATTATTCCTTTGTTTTGACAGCAATTAATGAAAACAGATGTTGAAAAAAATGACCGGTTAGTTTCCGAAATTTCTTTTCACGTGTCAAGAGGAAATTAAGACGCTGCCAAATAAAACAAGAAAAATGGGTAGTTTAAGATTGCTGTCTAGAAAATTTTGACAGCAAGTAAAGTGATATACCGTCGCCCGGAATGAACTGCATGTTTTCCAATGTAGGGTTAGCTGAAGATAATCAGCACCAAACATTGAAAAACTCGGGAACAGAGCCGACCAACGGGAGGCGGAACACTTCACGCGCAGCGCACCGCCCATGCCGGGCTCCGGTATAAGTGATATAACAATTTGTTTACCTTTACCCGCCAACTTACGTTGGCGGCTCGACGAAGTGCACTAATCAACCCGGATTCGGTACCGTAAAATAATATCGTTCGGATGATAATTTAATTTTATTCGGTATTCAACCCTGTAATTTCGCCCGGCTAATGGAAACATTGGTTTTTGCGAAACATCAGGTTCGTGGGCGAAATTATAACCAACAGAATCACAAGTCCAATATCCGTTAAGTTCTGGTTTGGATAACAATACATCGTCAACCACTAGCGGTACGCTTTCATGTCCAGGAATTGGTATTTTCATTGTTGAACAAGAATCGTCCAGCATGTAAACGGTGTAGGTAATAGCATCAACAAGCGTTGGTAGAAGTAGTATATTATCCGCACCCCAAGTGATTTGTGCAATGAATAATCCGCTTCCGTATTCGTAAGCATGCCGTTGATCTGTCTGTCTAAAAATTTGTTCGGGCATATTTTTTTCGCTCCAATAAATTTCCGGATGCTGAATAAGATGAATAATTCTGTGAAATTGATCCAATCTATTTATCAGCTTAACATTTTTATAGAATCCGTCAAAAAAATTTTCGGGTTCTTTCGTTTTTGGATTTATATTTACATAATTCGACCAAGCCATATTACTGATGTTTTCAAAAAATTTGACCCTCGACTTTTCCAAAGGAAGTAAAACGGTGTCGCAAAAGTCGAGGGATCGCGCGCTTTACCTTAACCAACCAGCTCAAATTTTTCGCAAAGGCTAAGAATTCCCAGCTGAAAGTCTGTAATAATATTTTGTATTTGCGCTCAAGTCGATATGCGAATACGACAATGTGTTCCCTGTAAACAAGTGATACCACACGTTGTTACCGGAAGACCACTCAAGTTTGTACACTGAGGCACCTGCAGAGGCATTCCATGCCACATTAATCTGCGAATTGTTTATGGCTGTTGCCGTAAATGTGGTTGGCGGTGTCGGGGCAGTTGTGACACTGTAAACGTTTGACCAGTCATAACTTCCACCTGCTCCAACGGCACAAATCCGATAATAGTAAGTTGTATTCGCGGTCCTGCCACTGTGCATCATGGTTATTGTCGGTGCCGACACGGCTCCGGCAGACGACCAGCCGCTGATACCATTGCTTGACCATTCGACATTGTAACTTATTGCATCAGTTACGGCGGACCATTTGATTTCAATTTCATTTTGGTTCAACGCCGTTAACTGAATATTTGTCGGCACTGAAGGTGGCAGAACGACACCACCTTGATATTCATAACAGCCTAAGTCGACGACATCATTTTTTATTCGAGGATTATCTTCGAGATCGGTTAGTAATTGATTGCCGTTGGCATCAACAGCGTACAGATTATTACCTGCGTTTATTGCCGGACTGCCGGACTTTAATCGCACATCAAAGTTCCCGTTGTTCCACGCTGTATTTAGCGTGGCCGCAATTTCTTTAGGCTGCCAAATACCAGTTACGCCGGCTAATTGCGTAGGTACCGTTTGAGGATTGTAGTTCGCAAACACATTGTTGGTCAACATCATGCTTGTCAGATTGTTCGAACCGGTATGGTTCGCGGTGATATTATCCTCTGCAGGGGTACCATTAAACGATTTCCAATTTCCAAGTGATATGCAATTTCTGACATCAAAGTAGTTTGTATTATTTGAAACTATACTTGAACTGTTCGCATTCCACGACACATTGTTTACAAACGTACAGTTATATATTTTTGTCGGTGTACCGCTGCTCTGGCGGATAGCTACGGTTCCTCCCCTGTCCGAAGATACTGTCAAATCTATAACTACACAATTCAAAAACAGTGAGTTAGAAATAC
>JBOFQC010000056.1:0-3538 GCA_051660725.1 Thermoguttaceae bacterium | reverse complement strand
AAAGACGCCCCAAGTGGAAAACGCTTTCAAAGCCAAAAGAATTTTGGCACCGCAGCGAACTTGAATGTCGGAAAGCGTTTTCATGTTACGCCGTAACAACGCTCTGTCAATAATATAATACGGCGTAGGAACCTTTACTCCTGAGTAATCAAATCCAGTCGTAGGTTCAGGTAAATTAACTGCGTTCATTTCGGAAATGGACCCCTTCTGGTCTGAGTTAGGAAGGCGGGATTGACAAAACGACGAAGGGTTTCATGATTCTAGCATTCTTTTAGAGATAACAGTAGTAACGTACAGATGTAAGAAAAATAGGATTTGCATTCTACCCCAAAAAAGTTAGAACACAAGAGGATAAAGAAAACAACAAGGCTAAAACTTAGGTCGGAAATTTTTTGTGTTTGACAAAACCGTTAAAAACACGTCACTTTTTTGCTGTATGTAGCCGTTCACGGCTTTTTTAAGGAGATAGGAGATAGGTTAACAGGTTATTCGAAATTATCTGAAGTCTGAAGTCTGAAGTCTGAAGTCTAACTTCTAACTCCTCAATTCTGCCGTGAATGTCTGTAAAAAAATTATCCGAGATAATCGTTGATAACTTCTTCCGTTGTCGGTTGGAGATAAATTCCCGCTTCGTTTTTAGTCGTAGTTGTTTTGAGGTTGACAACATTGCTTCCGCAGGTCCAGCAGCCGTAACGACCAATGTGGTAGCAAAGGCAGGTTTTCTCGACTACTGGCAACTTTTGGCCTGACTCCGAAAAGCCAGTCGCCTGATATGCGGTAATATATTGGCAATATCCTTTTGAATCAATTGCAAACCCAAGGGGCACGCACATGGGTGACACATTGGAATTCAAGCACGGGCTTCTGTGAATTAGTCGTATCAGATATCCAGTCGGTGAAACGCCGGAAACGAAAACGTCTTTTTCTTCCGCTTCGAAAAACGCTTGTTTTGCAGCGTCTGGCAGTCCGCTTTCCTTGGTGATTGTGAATCGAGTGGCAACCTGAACCGCCGCCAAACCAGATTGCAGGTAAGAAAGTGTTTCTTGAGCGTTAAAAATACCCCCTGCCGGAATAACAGGGATATTCAGCCCTTCTGCTTCGAGATTTGTCAAAACATCAGTTACGATATCTTTAAGGTTGTAGTCGGCCCAATCTTCGCCGAATCCCAAGTGTCCACCAGCTTTAGGGCCTTCAACAACAATATAATCGGGTAGACGGTTTACACGGCTTGCCGCACGAAGAAAGATTTTCAGTGCTCGCCAACTTGAAACGACTATTCCGATTTTAACATCACGAAATCGTGGATGATCCTCGATTAATCGGAGCGAGTTACTGTGCAATCCAGCAGACAAAGAGATACCGTCTGCGCCGGCATCAAGAATCGCGTTGAGTCTTACTTTCAGAATCTCCGTTGGCGAACCTACTTGCAGCTTTTCCATGCAGTTCACGAAAATACCGCCGCTTCCCTGCTTTTTTTCAACGGTTGACGCAATGTATTTATACTGTGCGAGTCCGTACTCGTGCAGGTCGTATTTGGGAACCCGGTCTTGCTCAAAATTTTCCGCTTGGAGACGTTGATAATTTTCAACCTTATTTTTGACAAAATGGGTCCCGAAATTTTTATCGCAAACGGCCGGAACCATTGCGTCAGAAAGGTGCGCAATACAACCGAGCCTAACCGCTTCCAGCACCATTTCCGAGGTGGAGACGTCTACTCCCATACCTCCAATCATTAATGGATAATATTCAGAGTGCCCAAGTTTAAGGCGAAAATCTCTTGGTTTGATCATATAATGATTAGTTGGCTAGGGGCGGAAAACCTTTACTGTTTTACTTGAGTATGGTTAATGCGGATTCGAGATTCCAGTTTTGCTACAATTAGCCTTTGTGTTTCAAAGCACCTTTACTCAGTGCGAAACCAAATCTGTGCGAAGTCAAATAAACAACCAGTTACGTCTAAATATGATTATTGTAAATAAAAAGCAAGCATATTCTACCAATAAAACGCATTACTACGAGGTCCACTAGTCAGACAAAGTAAAAATTTTATGTGAAAATACCGAAAATTTCGAAAAATATCGTTGACAAATGTAGTCGAAACGACTAATATGTGAATACGAGTTTGCCGTAAAGTATAGTGCAGCTTGAAAAAATGATTTTTTTGCGAGTACATGGTTTTGGCTTCATTGGCTACGTTTTATGTAAAAGGTTTTTGGTGTGATATTGTAAACGAGCATAAACATCGGAATAAATATAATAATCAGGAGAACTTAATTAAATGGAAGATATTAAAGAGCTTACAGCTGCTGAGTGGAAAATAATGCGTATCGTTTGGGAAGAACAAAAAGCGGTTACACGGGAAATTTACGCAATTGCAGCACAGCGACACGGCTGGAGTACTGCAACGGTTAAGACACTGCTTAGACGGATAATCGACAAAGGTTACATTAGCGTAACCAAAGTTGGTAACGGGTTCCTGTACCGCCCAGCTAAATCTTCGCTTCATGTTGTAAAAAAAGCAGTTGAATCGCTTTTGGGTAATGCCGTTGACGGAACCGGCCCGTTGCTTGTGCAGTTGGTTGAAGACGCTGCGCTTTCTGACGACGACCTCGATTCGCTGCAGGAAATGATTGCACAAAAACGTAGCTCAATTGCCAAACAAAAAAACCTCAAAGCAAGAAAACAATAAATACCATAATGAAACCCACACTTTTTCAGCAGAGTATTGCAGCTTGGCAATTCGGAGTTGTTCTCGATTCTTTGGTTTTGCTGCTTTTTGTAAGTCTGATTTGGCTTGCAATCCGCCGTTTCGCATCTCCCCAATGGGGAATCGCACTTTTTCTGCTAGTTGTGTTTAAAGCGGCGTTTCCAGTGTCGGTTTACGCACCTGCTACGATTACACAGCTTATGCCGTCAACGGTTTTTGAGCGGTTTTACACATTAGGACGCGCCGACGTTTTATCCTCAGCCGAGATTGATTCTCCAGCTGAAGATACGCCGCAAAATGAAGACGAACCCAAAGCCGGATTCGACTCAAAAACCAAGCGTGATTCACAAACGGAGCAAGTTTCAAAAAACGGAGTTGACTCTATAAGAACCGAAAATGTAGCCTCGGTTCAAGAAACCGAACAAAATTATACCGGAAATCAGCAAATAACGGGGCAGGAATTTCACGCCGATTCGTTTTTCGACTCGAATTCTGCCGGACACGGCGTCACTCAGTTACCAACTTGGCAAGATAACGAATCGGACGTTAAACCCGACGAAATTGTAAACGTCATTTTTACAGAATATGAAAAATCTCCGCTTGAAACTGCGGTTTCGCCGATTCTGACGGTTTCTGATCAACAGCCAAGTGGAAATCTGCTTTCGACTCAAACAGCTGAATCCAGAAATTCGTTCCTGCTGGGTTTGGTGTCCGAATCCTGGGCGACGCTGTTATTAACAGCTTGGGGAACCGTTGTTCTGTTCCTGATTCTGCGGGAAATCGTTAGTCAGGTTCGTTTTCGGCGTTTGTTTAAAAAAGCGATTTTGGTAC
>JBOFQC010000055.1:0-1665 GCA_051660725.1 Thermoguttaceae bacterium | reverse complement strand
GTAAATAACGACGTTGTCCTCAATTGTCGGGTGACGTTTGGTGTTACAAATAAGTTCACCGTGCGAATCACGCGGAAAACTCAAAGCTCCAAGTGTGACACCTTGATACAGTTTTACCCAATCTCCAATTACGCATGTTTCGCCGACGACGACGCCAGTACCGTGATCGATGAAAAAGTATCGCCCGATTGTGGCACCAGGGTGAATGTCAATTCCAGTTCGCGAATGGACGTATTCAGACATCATTCTTGGTATCAACGGAACTCCAAGCTTATGCAAAGCGTGTGAAAGCCTGTAAACGGTAATTGCCTCGAAGCCCGGGTAACAGAAAACCACTTCGGCGTGAGATCGGCACGCAGGGTCGCCGGCAAATGCAGCCTCAACATCCAACGCAAGTGTTCGACGTAGTTCGGGAAGCATTTGCATGAACGTAAAAGCCAATTCGTTTCCGTCCTGTTCGTTCTTTGCCCGAAATTCCGGTGTGCAAGTTGCATTGGCAATTGTCAACTGCCGGGTTGCCGAATCGGTTGAATTTCTATCCGGTGTTTTACGCCCGTGACAGAGAGCCCGATATATTTGATTACTTAACAGGTCATGCAGCTGATCGACCAAACTACCTGCTAAGTATTTGACATTCGAGAGGTTAAGACGTTCACGCCCGTAATATCCGGGATAAAGCAACTCCCTTAAATTATCAAGTATCATCAACACTTTTCCGTAATTTGGAAGCGGACAAGTGTCAAGGTGATGCGTCGAAGAGGTTTCGGTATAAGTTCCAACAAGGGTGTCAACGATTGGTGACAAGTCTTTTTTTAAAGTCAATTCAAGCATCTGAGTCGTTTTTGGTGCAGTTGAAACGCAGCCGTCACGGCAGAATTAAGGAGTTAGGTGAGCAGGGGACCTGCCGTCCAGGCATTACGCTTCGAGTGAAGTGTTCCGCCTCCCGTTGTTCGGCTGCTATTTCTGTGTGATTAAGGGTGAGCAGGTGATTCGAAATTACCCTAGCTCCTAACTCCTTAAAAAACCGTGAACGGTTACAATTGACCGCAGTATAAAATCGGAAACGATTTACGGATAAATCACGAACTCGACCCTGTTGTTTTTCGCTCTTCCTTCCGCCGTTTGGCTAGGGCCAAGTGGTTGTGCGGTACCGACACCGGCTAAATGCATCAGCTTCGGGTCGATTTTTTTCTGGTCAAGCAAATAAACTGCTACAGAGCTGGCTTTACGTAACGAAAGATCAATTTCTTGCATTGGTTCTTTCGGGTTTTCGCTGAGCGGATCCGTGTGCCCTTCAATTCCAATTTTGTTATCAGGATAATTCACACGTATCTCGTTCAAAACTTTGGTGATAACATTTTCCGCAGAAGGAAGAAGCTGCGTTGTGTTCGGATAAAATAAAACCGAATCATTTACAGCGATGCGGATCGTGTCACCAGAGCGTGGTAAAATCGTCACCCCTTCAACTTCAATTACGGGCGTTTGCTGTAATTTTTTTCCAGACGATTTTGATTCGTCTTTTTGTTGAACAATGTCGTTTAATTTTTTAACCGTTTGCTCTTTATTTACCAGTTCATCTTGCAGCCGAATAACTTCAGAAGAAAGCTCGTCCCGTGTTTTTTGCGGTGCGTAAGCAGCCGGAACAGCAGAATTGTCAATTTTGTC
>JBOFQC010000054.1:0-1874 GCA_051660725.1 Thermoguttaceae bacterium | reverse complement strand
AAATTAGTTGAAATAACATCTCAGCTATGTGTAATTAAGCCTATTGCCTAAAGCCTAAAGCCTTTAAATTGAAAAAGCTCATAAAAGGTAACGAAGCGGTTGTACTCGGTGCACTTGCTGCCGGGTGCGACGCTTTCTTTGGATATCCGATAACTCCGGCAAGCGAAATTTCGCAACTTGCCGCCGAGTATTTTCCGCAAAACGGAAAAGTGTTTCTTCAAGCGGAGTGCGAAATCGGAGCAATCAACATGGTGTACGGTGCCGCTGTTTGCGGTAAACGTGCATTTACTTCGAGCAGCGGGCCTGGTATCAGTTTGAAGCAGGAATGCTTGTCTTTTCTGGCTGGCGGCGAAGTGCCTTGCGTTGTCGTTGATGTTATGCGTGCCGGCCCCGGAATCGGAAATATCGGTCCGGAACAGAGCGATTATAATCAGGTCGTAAAAGGCGGCGGTCACGGTGATTATAAAGTAATCGTACTTGCCCCGAATTCTGCGCAGGAAATGTACCAAATGATGATTGACGCGTTTGATGTCGCTGAGAAATACCGTACTCCGGTTTTTATTCTTGCTGACGCCACGCTTGGTCAAATGATGGAGCCTGTGAAGTTATGCAATTGTGTAAACTCACCGACACCAGCGGAAAGTGATACCACGTGGCACTTGGACACCACTGCTGCGACAAATGACAATCTGATAACTTCGATTTACTTGGATTTTACGCAGATGGAGAACCACGCAAAACACTTGGCTGCGAAGTTCGAGCGAATAAGAGAAACAGAAGCCAGATACGAAACTTACATGACCGAA
The DNA here is from genome assembly GCA_051660725.1 of Thermoguttaceae bacterium. GTDB lineage: Bacteria > Planctomycetota > Planctomycetia > Pirellulales > Thermoguttaceae > JAVBSX01. The sequence continues at coordinate 1,068 of JBOFQC010000054.1, read as the reverse complement.
GATGCCGACGTTATTTTTACCGGTTACGGCATAACGAGTCGAATTCTAAAATCCGTTGTGGAAAAATTACGCAAAAACGGAGAAAAAGTCGGCATGTTCAGACCGCAAACGCTTTTTCCTTTTCCGACAGCGGCGTTGCAGGGTTTGTGCGTTAATCGTAATCCGCAGTTTCTTGTCGTAGAACTAAGTACTGGTCAATACGCAGAAGACGTAAAGCAGGCTGTGCCTGGTTCTACCGTGCGGCACTTCGGACGGCTGGGTGGAAATTTGCCGAGCGAAAGCGAAATTGTTGAATTTTGGAAAACTTCTTTGAAAGCTGTATAAACTGAATCTTCGGCTTCACATCTTTACCGTTTGCGTTGTTAATTTTCGCAAATCTCTGACAGAAGCAACAAAAATGTTGCGGAGGAAACTTCTACACATGACCAGCTAGGATTGCGCAATCATTACACAGATGAAAAGAAGCCAAACGGAGCATGCAAGTCACAAGGCTACAAAATTGAAATTTTTGTATGCAAATCTGCGCAGCCTATTACCAAAACGACATAATAGCATATAATGTAAGAGTTTGCAAACAAACGTATAGTTACATTATAAACAATCAGGGTTAGGTGTATATCGGTAAACGGTATAACACTCACTTACAAATGATGGGTATTGCCGAGCACACAACAATACTACTGATGCTCAGCATATACCTATACAAATAATAAATAATCAACAATGACCTCTAAGGCATTTCCAAGAGTTATAACAATATTGCTTGTAGTAATTGCATTCTTGCTTGTACAATTTTGGATACACCGACTACAACAGGAAAATGTCCGCAATTTGGTTATAGCTGAAGAGATGAGATACAATCTTGAGCTGCAACAAAACGAAAGTTTAAATATTACCGTCGAACATTCTGTTCTCGATAAAACAATTGAAGAGCAAAAAAAACAAATTGCGACTCTTGAGTTTTATTTTGTCATAACGCAAGTGGGCACATTCGTGATTCTCGTGCTGCTTAGTTTTAATATTGTGAATATACTGAAACAAGAAGCGATACGCGTTGAACAAGAGCGT
>JBOFQC010000053.1:0-1938 GCA_051660725.1 Thermoguttaceae bacterium | reverse complement strand
GCGACGCTTTGCATTACGAAAGACGGAAAGCCGAGGTGGAAAACATGCAGTGCCAGTTTCCAGTCGATGCGAAAGTTTTGTACCCGGATTTTAATTAATGTTCGACCACTCAGATAAAGCCATAAAATCCAAAACGACGTGATGAATTGCGCCAAAACCGTAGCGAAAGCTGCGCCCCAAATGCCGGTTTTAAACACGAACAAAAACAGCCAATCGAAAAAAGTGTTCAAAAGTGCCGCAATGAACATTGTCAGCATTGCGATGCGCGGCTGTCCTTCCGCCCGGATAAAACTGTTCACGCCGAAAGAAATCATCTGGAAAAACAGGCCGAGCAGAATTATTCGTAAATATTCAACTGCGTAACCAATTGAAAGTTCAGTTGCTCCGAACAAGTATAAAAGCGGTTCCAGACAAACCAGCCCGACAATTGTTAAAACAGACGAAAAAATGAAGAAAAGCAAAAGAGCTTGGCCGACGATTTTTTCCGCTTGTTCGTTTTGTTTTTCACCGAGTCGAATCGAGATTAGCGTGGCGGAGCCGATTCCGATCATCATACCGACACCGCCAATGAACATCATTGCTGGAAAGCAGACAGTTGTAGCGGTCAACGCGTATTCGTTTATTGCCTGACCGACAAAGATTCGGTCCACGACGTTGTACGTTGCGTTTACAACCATTCCGAGAATTGCCGGAATGGAGTAACGCCAAAGCAGACGTCCAATCGACTCGTTTGCCAGAAGATGTGTCTGCTCGTTGTGGTCCATTTTATGTTAGTAGAAAAAAATAGAAGCAAACCGTTATTCTATCCGAGACGTTGCGATTTATAAAGAGGTTCAAATGTGGTACAGGTGCAATTTTCGTTGAAATTGTGTAAAATGCTAGTCATCAATGCACGTTATTTCGTTTTACATCAAATTTTATATTAAAGAATGAACTCAGTACTTGTTCGTGAAATGCGGCAGGCGGTGCGTAACCGCACGGTGATAATATTATTGCTCTCGTATCTTGGTTTTCTGACGTTTGGGAGCGTTATATTTTTGATTTACAAAAGTGCTGGTGCAACAGACGCAGAGGACGTCAAGTCTTATTTTCAGTTTCTTCTTTACACTTCGTTTATCGCATCGGCACTTACGGTTATCGTTCATTCCGTGATGCGGCTTGTTTCGGAACGTCTGAATGAAGACATGATGTTTTATTCGACAATTAAACCGCGACAAATTGCAATTGGAAAATTCTTGAGCGGTTTTACGTTAACGGTCATGTTTTACAGCGTCACATTTCCGTTTATAACCGTTTTGTACTTGCTACGCGGTGTTGACATTGTGGTTATTGTTCACGCATTTGTTTTCACCTTTTTTTTGGTGCTTATGCTCCAGACACTTGTGCTCGGTTTTTTGGCCGGTACACGTACTTTTCTTGATCTCGTGCCACGTGGCCTAGTTCTTTTGCTCTGCGGCGGCGGACTGCTGTTTTTCGCCTTTTTTATTCTTAGCGATTTTATTATCGAAGGAAATAGAAGTGACTCATTGTGGGATTATATAATTATTATAACAATACTATACGGCTCGTATTTTTTTGTCGTCCCTTTTGGAATGTTGTTTCTTGCGACTTGCCAATTTGCGCCGTTGCAGGCTAACCGAATGTTCGCAACCAGAATTTTGCTTACAGTATTAGGATTGTTGGCAATTATAGGTTGCGTGATTGCTGACATTATAAATTACTACTATTCCATTGTATCCGGCCCTGGATTTGGTTATTACGGTGTTTGCTTGTTTCTCGGAATTTACCCAGTGGCACTGTTTAGCATAGTTGCTATGAGTGAACGCTGTAGTTACGGACTCCGTCTACGTAAAAACATTCCGAGATCGTTTATTGGCCGGCTGCTGGTTTTTCCTTTTTATACCGGAGATTGCAACGCTTTTGTTTGGCTTTTACTCG
>JBOFQC010000052.1:0-3858 GCA_051660725.1 Thermoguttaceae bacterium | reverse complement strand
TAGCCAATGCGAACTGCTTGTTTGCATACCATGCGGCAGGATTGAACCACTGTAAAAACGTCAAAACGTCTACAATTGGCGTCAACACGGTGTCACGGTGAATCAAATGTCCGAGTTCGTGACGCAAAACGCCCACTTGCATTTCCGGCGTTATCTCTTCCCAGAAATTACGAGGCAACACGAGTAAAAAACGTTGAGTTGTAAACACGTTTCGTTTTACAATTGCCGGGCCGAGAGTTTCGGAGAACATAACCGGAATATTCAATTTCACCGAGTGGCGTTTCAAAAGTGATTCCCATAATTCCGTTGTTTCGACATCTGCCGGTTCGGTGTCACGAAGTATTTTACGCAGTTTGCTCCAGTAAACGATTCGTTTTGTTAAAAGAAAAATTATTCCGCTTGTCCAGAGTGATGTCATGCAAATCACGAAACAAGTTAAAATTTTTTCGTAATCAAAGTCCGCATTGTACGGGGCTGGCTCATGTACCAAATTTACAGTATCAAGTTTTGTGTTTGTATTAAAATCGCTCGTTTGTTTGTCTTGCGTATCAATCTCTGGTTCTACAACATGTTGCTGCGACATCGTTTCTGATGAATCCGATTTTGTGCCAACACTATCTAACTGGTTTTCTACAAGAGATACGTTGATTTGCTCAAATGGAATTCCAAGCCGGTTTGTGTACTTTGAAATGTCTGAAAAATCATTTTCAATATTTCGCCTTAACCCCGGCTTGGTTTCGGATAAGTTACCGGACAAACCCTGCGTCTGTTCGTTCAAGGCAAGTTCTCGCGGCCGGTAAACAATTTGCAACGGGATAGTTGCCGCAAAAAGTGGCAGCACCAGCACTGCCCCCCAAAGTGTTCTGATTACAACCGCACTGCGTAGCCGAAACACGCGCGTAATAAGAATCACAACTCCCACTGAAACCGCGAGAATAACCGCACTGAGTATTATTTGACATAAAAATGTAGTCATGGTGGTAGGAGGTGAACAGGTGAACAGGTGAACAGGTGAATAGGTGAATAGGTGAATAGGTGAATAAGTGAATAAGTGAATAAGTGAATAGGTGAATAGGTGAATAGGTGATAAGTGATAAGTGATAAGTGATAAGTGATAAGTGATAAGTGACACCGTAATAGTTATTTACCTGCTCACCTGCTCACCTGCTCACCTCCCACCTCACACCTACTTCGTGTTTTGTTTTTCTAGAACGTATTTGAGAGCCTCGATTTCTTCCGGTTTGAGCGGACGCTTTTCGGCTAGGCTAAGCATAAGCGGCGCAAAGTTCCTGTCAGCCAAAGTTTCCACGAGCTCGAAAAATTTTCCTTGCGTCTGTTCTTGCGTAAGAAGTACGGAAAAAATTGCCGGGTAATCTTCGCTTCTGCTAAGAAACCCCTTTCCAACCATGCGCACCAACCGCGTCTGTATTGTTTGCAGAGTAGGTTTTCCTCGTCCAGAGGTATAAATTTCGTGTACTTTTGCAAGCGTAAGTGGACCGTTACTCCAGAAGATGTCCAGTAATTCCGCTTCGCCGGGAGATATTTTTATCATTTTTACTCGTTTTTTCAAAGAAAAAGTTTTTTTCGCATAAGTTAAGACAACGTCTTAAGTTTTCTTTATAAGACATTGTCGTATCTCTGTCAAGTGGTTAGTTTAATTTTTTGGGGGGACTTCGATTTTATCGTTTTTTCGGGTAAAATTAGCACCTCACAGTGTAAAACCAGCGGCGTAGTCGCTCGGCAAAATCGTAAGCCGGTTTCATTTTGAAGCCGGGTAAATAAACACATAGTGCGTCACCAAGAGTAAATTTGTGCTGTTGGAACCGGTGATTTTAGGATCAGCGGTAAACAAAAATCGCAAATTTTAACTTGCTGAGTGCTAGCTACATCCCTAGCTTATTAAAGAAATGGCCAACTTTTTTCTCGATAATACGGATATACAATTTTATCTCGATCACATGGATCTGCGTGAATTGGCGGAAATTCAAGAGCGAGAAACGCCAAACGGTGACGCAGACTATGTGCCGGATTCAATTGATGATATGGTAGACAATTACCGCCGTATCCTGGAAATCATCGGTGAAGTAGCAGCTGAAACAATTGCGCCCAGTGCCGAGAAAGTTGATGCGGAAGGAAATACGCATAACGCCGCCGCTGGAACCGTTACGCTTAATCCGCTGGTTCAACGAAATCTTGATCGGCTCTCGCAGGCCGACATGATGGGATTCACTCTGCCACGCAAATACGGGGGCCTCAACTGCCCGATCACGGTTTATACAATGGCCACTGAAATCGTGGCCCGAGCCGACTGTTCGTTCATGAATATGTTCGGACTGCAAGGAATCGCCGACACGATTTACGCTTTCGCTTCCGAAGAGATAAAAGACGAATACCTTCCGAAGTTCGCACGGGGCGACGTCACCGGCGCAATGGTTCTCACTGAGCCGGATGCCGGTAGCGATTTGCAAGCGGTAAGACTCCGAGCCGACCAGGACGCTGACGGAACCTGGCGTCTAAACGGCGTAAAACGATTCATCACAAACGGTTGCGGCGAAGTTCTGCTTGTGCTTGCCAGAAGCGAACCGGAAATCTCTGACGGACGCGGCTTGAGCTTGTTCATTTGTGATCGCTCCGAAGCCGTTAAGGTGCGGTGTCTCGAAAAGAAACTCGGTATTCACGGTTCGCCGACCTGTGAACTGGTGTTCGAAAACACTCCGGCCAAACTTATCGGTGAGCGGCAACGCGGTTTGATCACTTACGTAATCGCCCTTATGAACGGTGCCAGACTTGGTATCGCGTCCCAATCGCTCGGTGTTGCCGAAGCTGCGTTCAGACTTGCGAGAATTTACGCGAATTCACGTGAGCAGTTCGGTGCGCCAATTGAACGACTCGCTCCAGTTGCCGAAATGCTGGTGCAAATGCAAGTCGAAATTGAAGCGGAACGAGCTTTAGCTTACGAAACAGCTCGGGTTTGTGACCTCGAAAACAATACGAACCGACTTCTCGAAACCGTTGCGGATAAATTTACCGAGGCGGAAAAGAAAACGCTCAAACAAAATTCACGATCTTATAAACGGTTAAACGCCATGCTCACGCCGATGAGTAAGTATTACGGCAGTGAAATGAGCATTGACGTTTGCGATAAAGCGATTCAAGTGCTCGGCGGTTCCGGCTACATGAAAGATTATGCGGCAGAGCGGTATTTCCGTGACGCCAGAATCACAAACATTTATGAAGGAACAAGCCAACTGCAAGTAGTTGCCGCCATTCGCGGTGTAACTTCTGGAGTGTTCGAAAACTACGTCGCCGAATATGAAGGACGCAACTTTGATGACCCGGCACTTGCCGAACTGAAAGAACAGTTGATCTCCGACCGGAAACGAATTGGCGAAGCGATTGAATTTGCGAAATCAAAAGGCGGAGCTTACGTCGAACTCGTTGCCAGGCAGCTCGTTGATTCCGCGATTTGCGTGATTGTTGGACACTACTTCCTTGCACAAGCCGTTAAAAATGACCGCAAGAAAAAAGTAGCTAACTATTGGATACGCAAAAACCAATCGTTTATTGGCATGAAGTGCGAAGACGTAAAACTCGGCAATATTCAAGCGGTTGAAGATTACGAACTGATCGCCGGTCCGGTGCCAGTCGTTGGGTAATGCAAAGGATTACAGCCGTGTTAGGATTTATTTTTTTGGTTAGCCGCCTGTTAGCCGCCGAGCCCTGCTCGGCGTTTCCCACTACCCTTCGCAGCAGGGCTCTGGGGTTAACATAAATCGTTCCGTGGCTAGCTGAAATGAAAAATTTTTACGCAATATTAGCTGACGATCTGTATAACCGAAAAATGGAATGAAGAAGAGA
>JBOFQC010000051.1:0-3816 GCA_051660725.1 Thermoguttaceae bacterium | reverse complement strand
CAACACCGTGGTACGATTTCACGAAAATTGGCGAATCTTTTTTTCTCGCTACCCGTACAATGACCGCAACAATAGCCGGTGATATGGGCGAAACCGCAGTTGGATCGTTACACCGAAGTGCTTTATTTGCAATGGGTTTCATTCTTCTTATGTTTACTTTCGGTCTGAACATGCTCACCGAATATCTTGCATATCAATTCCATAAAAATACCGGACATGTTGAATTAAGAGATAATGAATCGAGATTGTACGCAATTCTTCCAAAGACAATAAAAGTAATATTATATTTTATTACCCAGATTCTGACGATGCCATTGGTGTATTTGCTCAGGGCATTTGGTTATGTTTTCTGTTTTATACCACATCTAGTGATTTGTATCTGGTCAAATCTTATTGATTATATCCGGCGTAGTGCCGGTGTTGAGTTTATACAAAAAGCACGTGTTTTTTCTGATAAAGCGTTTACTATTCTTGCCGGTTGCTCAATTATAGGCTTGTTTGCAGTGCTTGTAACCGTGCTATATCCTCTTTTAGGAAAAGGGGTTGAGGCAATAGTGTTTCGCGGCACCATTGAACACAGACTTGCATTGTTCCAGGAATTCGGACGTGGAGACAAATCTGAACTCGACACCGCTTTTTCGCGATGCCAAAAGGCACGCCAGCCCGTTTACGATATACTCAATGAATTTATGTGGTTGACACCAGAGTTACCAATTGCACAAGCCTCACAAGGTGACAGGCGACTCCGTGAGCACATAGAGAAATTGTATGACGTCAAAGATGGTATTGCGTCAACAGAAAGCGAAGACAAATATAAAGATGCCGAAAGTGATAGAAAGAAATTGAAACGTAGGCTAACTGCTTTATGTGAAGCAGAAGACAAGGAGACTCTCAAAAGAAATTTCGACGACATACAAGCAATAAAAGATTCGAATACACTGGATTTTCCACCGGCTGATGAACTTTTTTCTTTGGCTGAGACATACTACAAGCACGCATGTGGTGCCGACTTTAAGTTGCGTGATATGTTTGTCACATCTGCGCCAACATTAACGTATAAAGAACTTTATATAGATTTATGCAGCAAGATTACTTGTAGTGAAGGAATGGGTGGGCTTCTTGGTCCGCAGTCGCGTGCTGGTATAGATCACCTTCCACCAGAGACACGGTATGGTGCCACTCACTGGAGTCGGGCACTGTTTTATAAACAGCAAATCGAGTGGGTAAAAATTTATGTTCCGCAATTTGATTCCGAAGGTAATCCTCTAAAGAATAAAGAAGAACTTGTTTTACGTTCAACACTTTTTGATGACACCTCACTTGCTGGATTAAATAAAATATTTCCATTGCTTGATGATAATCTCGATGAAATGTTGGCACCGCAGTTTACGTTTTATTGGCAATACTTCATTGACCCGTCAACGAAGGGACATTTTATTGGTGGTGTCGGTCCTGAGTTGCTTGGGACATGCTTGCTTACGATTTATTCGATTCTTTTCGCGTTGCCGATTGGCGTAGCAACTGCGGCATTTTTGGTTGAGTGCTCGAAAGAAAACGGGTTTGCAAAAATTTTACGAATGAGTATTAACACTCTTGCAGGAGTACCAAGTATTGTTTTCGGTCTGTTTGGACTCGCTGCAATTGTGCAATATGTTACCGGAAAACCTTGTGTTTTAGCAGGTTCTATTACACTTGCATTACTCATTCTACCCGTTTTGATTCGTACCGCTGAAGAAGCAATTCGTAGTGTTCCACGCACATTTCGTGAAGCTTCACTAGGTCTCGGAGCAGGACCTGCAAGATGTTTTTTTACGGTGACACTACCTTCAGCACTTCCGGGAATTCTAACAGGCACAATCCTTGCCATGAGCCGTGCCGCTGGTGAAACTGCACCGCTTTTATTCACCTGTGCAGTGGCGTCAGGCGGTTTCGTTTCGGTGGGAAGTTATTTTGCTTTTTTTCAACCGACTCCTATACTTTCGTACAGTGCGTATGACATCGCAGTTGGCGACAGAATCGCTCCACTTGTTCCGTATCAACAGTTCGGTCTGATTGCCACCCTGATTTTCCTCGTATTGATCCTTAATTTAATCGCAATTTTAGTTCGTGGTCGTGTTCAGGCTAAATTACGCGGACACTAACATATTGATATTACAATGTTTAACTCGGTAATAAAAAATTCTGATCCTCAAAAAAATAAACCAATTGAGTGCAATCCAACTCAAATTCGGGCAGAGAATTTCACTTTATATTACGGCAAAAAAAAAGGCGTTGATAACGTCACGTTTAATATTCCTTCAGATTCGGCAACTTCGATTATAGGTCCGAGTGGCTGCGGCAAAAGTACTTTTCTTAGAAGCATAAACCGAATGAACGACTTGATACCGGGTGTCCATACCGAAGGGATATTGGAAATGAACGGAATTGACGTAAACCATCCAAGTATCAATCTGGTTAATTTACGGCGTCAGGTCGGAATGGTGTTTCAACGTCCAAACCCATTTCCCAAAAGCATTTACGACAATATTACTTATGGACCGAGATTGCTTGGAATTCGTAACAAATCGGCTCTTGATACCATTTTTGAATCGTGTTTACGTCAAGCAGCGTTATGGAACGAAGTAAAAGATATTCTAGGGCGTTCAGCGTTGTCACTTTCCGGTGGACAGCAACAAAGGCTTTGTATAGCCCGCGCATTGGCAACGGAGCCTAGTGTACTGTTAATGGATGAGCCGTGCAGTGCTCTTGATCCGATTGCAACAGGGAAAATCGAGGATTTGATATTCGAGCTGAAAACGAAATATACGGTGATAATCGTAACTCATAGCATGCAGCAGGCAGCAAGAATCGGCGACCAAACGGCGTTTTTCTGTCTCGGCAAACTTATTGAGTACGGTCCGACGACTGAAATTTTCACAAACCCAAAAGAAAAACAAACGGAAGATTATATCACTGGACGATTTGGATAATCAGTTGGACAGCGAACGGAAACGCGATGGCGGTACCGTCCAAACCACCCAATTGAACAAGAATTACACACCCCTTTCAACTCTAAAAAATTTTTTAAAAGTTACTTGACAAGAGTTTTTTTAGCTGTACACTGTACTATATCAATAGAACACTGTCTCACTGAAACACAAACACGGTATAAAAATGTTTATTCAGATAGATTTCACAAGTTCAGTTGCGATTTACGAACAGATTGCGCAACAGATAAAGTTTGCAGTAGCGGCTGATTCAATTCGTGCAAACGAGTTGATTCCGTCGGTTCGAGAACTTTCGAAACAGTTGGCAATAAATCCGAATACCATTTCGCGCGCATTCAGGGCGTTGCAGGATGAAGGGATCGTTTACAGCCGCCGCGGAACAGGCTTGGCTGTTGCTGTCGATGCACAGGAAAAATGTAAAGTCGAACGAAAACAATGGTTTGAAACCTGTTTTAAAAAACTTTTCGATGACGCCGTGCAAAGCGGACTGCCACGAAATGAAATTATTGAAATCGTTAAAACATTAAACCCTGGATCATAAATTCCGTTATAACAGCACTTTATAACTTTTATATTTAATCAACCATGCTTCCAATAGAAATAAATAACGTATCTAAAAGGTTCGGTCATAACATTGCTCTGGAAAACGTTACGTACTCAGTCGAAGCGGGTACCGTGTTTGCTCTTTTGGGAGAAAACGGTGCCGGAAAGACGACGACAATTAAAATCCTGCTCGGAATGTGCGACCCGGATGTCGGTTCGACTACGGTTTTGGGACTAAACAGTAAAAAAGACGACATAGCGATTCGACGCCGTATCGGTTATGTGC
>JBOFQC010000050.1:0-2644 GCA_051660725.1 Thermoguttaceae bacterium | reverse complement strand
CAAGATTGTTGCGCAGAGTAAACCGTCGATTCCCATCTCCGGATTGCTGATAATTCCGAAGATAATGACAATAAAAGCGCCCGTAGGACCGCCGATCTGAACTTTCGAACCGCTTAAACAGGAAACGATAAATCCGGCGATGATAGCGGTAAATAATCCGCGCTGAACAGCATCTGGTGTCGGTCCAAGTGAAGCGATGCCGAATGCAATTGCCAGCGGTAATGCAACTATTCCGACAATGATTCCGGCAAGCAGGTCTTTCGTTAAGGCTATCCAGGAATACCCCTGGTAAGGTATCATGAAAAGCTGCGGTTTGAAAACTTCTGAAATATAATGAAATATTTTATTGAACATAAGTATCCCATCTGTAATGTGACAAGCAATGCAAAGAAAAGTATACCGGGGCGAGGTATTCATACCAAGGCAACAGGTCGATACCCGCACCGATTCCGGTATATTATAAACCCTTTTGTAAATAATAGAATACATCTTTGCAGTTAATACCATTTATTGACGTTTGGTGTGCAATTAAGCCTTTCAGAAACAACATTTTTGTTTGGCTAACCTATAGTCTCGAATGCCGGGCATGTGTTACAATACAATAGCGGACAAGATCGGTTTCACTTCAAGAAATAAGTTGTAACTCATTGATTGAAAACAGTTTGTCCGATTTTTAATGCTTAAATGGAATGTACGAACTTCTCAAATTAGCCAATATTTTTAATAAATGTATAATGATATGAGTAAAATTTTTACATCTAAAATAAAAAAAACGGTCAGATGCACTGACGTCAAAAATCTTTTTATTCAATTATTTCTAACCAGCGTAATCTGTTTTTACTCATCTGCTTTGTTTGCGGCAGAGCAAGATTCGGTAAAGCAAACAAATGTTGTGTTTGTGCTTGTGGATCAATGGCGTGCTTCCGCTTTTGGGCACACCGGTGATCCAAATGTCAAAACACCCGAAATCGACAAATTGTCGAGCACGGCAATGAGATTTACAAATGCAGTTTCTGTTTGTCCTGTGTGTACTCCGTATCGAGCATCACTTATGACCGGACGTTTTCCGACTTCAACGGGAATGTTCATGAACGACCTGTATTTGCCGGATAAGGAATATTGTATGGGTGAAATGTTTGCGGCTAATGGTTATGACACCGCGTATATTGGCAAATGGCACCTTGACGGACATGGACGTTCTTCTTATATACCACCAGAGCGAAGACAAGGATTCGAGTATTGGAAAGCGGCAGAGTGCGACCATAATTACAATGACTCACACTACTACGCGGGAAACTCGGATGAAATGAGAAAATGGAACGGATACGATTCTTTTGCTCAAACGAAAGACGCAATTGAATACATGAAATCGCGGCAGGAAAACAAAAAACCGTTTTTACTTTTCATCTCGTATGGTACGCCGCATTTTCCACATGAAACAGCACCTGATGAATACAAAGCGTTGTACGATTCTGAAAAAATTCAGCTTCCGCCAAATGTCCCGGAGCAGTTCCAAGCCGCTGCAAAACGTGAGCTGGTAGGATATTATGCGCACTGCACCGCACTTGACAAATGTTTTACCGATTTAATGAACGCAATACAGTCACTCGGTCTTTCTGACGACACAATCGTGGTTTTAACGTCAGATCATGGAGAAATGATGGGTGCTCATGGTGTCAGACCGCTGTTTAAGCAATGGTTTTTCGACGAATCGGCACACGTTCCACTCATGATTTGGTTACCTGATAAGGCATCGCGGGATGTTATGACGCCAATTACGACTCCGGATATTTTGCCGACGTTATTGTCGCTTGCAAAGTTACCTGTTCCTGACACCATTGAAGGTGAAGATATATCATCCGTGATTGTGAGTAATGGTGTCGATTATGACAGAAGTGTGCTTACGATGTCTGTTTCCCCGTTTATTCCGAATATGCCAGAGTTCAGAGCGGTTCGAACAAATCGGTATACTTACGTCGAAACCCCAGAAGGAACCTTGATGTTGTTTGATAACCAAAACGATCCGTGGCAAATGCAAAACCTTGCTGACACGCAACAGTTTACAGGATTACGTGAAAAACTTAAAAGCGACTTGAAAAATCAACTTGATAAAATAGGTGACACTTTCCACACAAGAGATTATTACTTGGATAAGTGGAAATATACCGTTTTACCTGACGGAAATATTTCTTACGGCCCTGGTGCAAAAGTCCAATCACCTGCCGGAGGTTTATAAGTTGCAGCAGGGGTTACAGCCACAAATCATTCGGCTGCACCGGACGCAGCACTGACTGCCGAACTTGGTCTAAGCGGGGACCTGTGCATTGATGGAGTTTAGAGAACTTCCACCAAAGATTCAATAACATGCTGATCACAAAAAAACGTCGACTACGTTTCCGTAGCCGACGCATCACATACATAATTGCGATATAAAACCTCAACTTCTGCATGTGTGACACCACAAGTAAAGCCATGCTCAAACAACTCTACTCATGATGTCGGGGCTGTATTTATTAGATGCGGCTTCCTTTTTACCGCACCTTGAATTTGGCGATAAGTCGTTTCAAATTAGTAGCTTGTGAATTCATCTCGTTAGAGACACTCGCGGTTTCTTCCGCACTTGCGGTGTTCTGCTGCGTTACGG
>JBOFQC010000049.1:0-1819 GCA_051660725.1 Thermoguttaceae bacterium | reverse complement strand
GGTTTTGCCCAAACACTCGAAATGTTAGGGTCCCGATAAATCAATTCTTTGTTACCGAAAGAATCTACAAAATAAATCCCGAACATATTCGGAATGTTCGGTCCCGGCTCGCCTTTCAAAGCGTCGTAACTGTATGACGCCATAAAGTATTTCTCTGAAAACGGCCACGGTGATTTGTAGCAGTGTCCGAACCAACGGAGTTCTTCTTCCGGCGGTACCGTTAATCTTGCGCCAGGACGGTCCTGCCGATTCACAGCATCCCAGTTAAACGGACTTTGCGAATCAAAATCAGACGGAGTTGGCATCGGAATGGAAGCGGGCAAAAGCGTTTCGGCTTCCGGGAATCTTGCATCCGGTGTCAAACGTGTGATCGGCTGCTCACCGTCAACGCCAAGAGTGGTGTCAAGCATAATCAATGAGCCTGCTGACATTCCGTGGTGCGGCGCAGCAGTCGCAATCACCTTGCCGGAGCCGGGAATCGCACGAGCTTCCCAAGTGCCACACGGCACAAACGTATTGTTTCCGTAGAAAATGCGGACGTTGGTACCGTCTTGCCGCGTACTCCATAATTGTTGGTAAAAAACCGCGTCCCGGTCAACGTAATCCCAACGAGTGTAAATAATTCGACCGTCATTAAGAATGGACGGGTCCCACTCATTGGTTTCGTGAAAAGAAATTGGATACGGCAAGGAATTTTCACCTTTAGGGCCGTTTCCAGGATTCATCTTGGCAAGTGTATAAACGAAACATGGCCCGCCGCCGCAACGATGAAAACCACCTCGTCTGGTTGAAACAAAAAGCAATGAATCGTCAGGCAGACAAGTTGGATTAAAATCGTCAAATTCTCCGTCCGTGAGTTTTCTTAGCGTTCCGGAACCGTCAGAATTCAGTTCATAAATATGATACCAGCGATTCATGGTGTCAGGATCACGCCAAGCTGACGGTGACATATCAGCAGCGCAAAACGCAAAGTAAATCTTTTTCCCGTCGTGACTTACCTCGGGGTGCATGTAACTTCCTTGCGGGAGTTTTCCGGCGGTTAATGGATGGTTTTTCATTGACACCCCCGGTTCATCAAGTACAAAAATGCCACCTCCGGGTCGTGCCGTATAACCGTATACTTGTGTTAACTGGTGCGACATTGTCGAAGGGACGTTTTTCGCAAAAACAATTGGTCCGGTATTTAATAGTGGGTTCTTCAACACAATCTCTCTGCGGAGTTTATGTAATGCGAGCCATTGAGCTTCGTCAAATTTATTGAGATTTTTAATCGCGTCAAACTGAACTTTCATGGTTCCAAGTTCCACACCGTTATCGGTAAGGTCGTCAATAAGAGCTGCGATTCGTGGCACCATTTTTTCTGCCGCCTGCGAAAAAGTACGCGGTTCCAGCGGGGTATCAATTCCGTCCTGGAGCCGCCAATCATGTTCAATTAGAGCTTGTTCGATTTCCGGGTGAAAAACCGGCGAACATTCCGTTGGTGCCAACGACCAGGGACTGCGTTCTGGATCAAGTGCGAGCGTGGATTCGGTGTAAAAAACTTTTGGCTCATTTTCCGCTTGAAATTCCAATGTTTCATTGGCTGATGTCACAATTTTCACGTTGTCACCTGGATTGAGCGACGCTACTATCCTGTACTTCGGCGACGGAGTTGAAAATCCAAGCAGCAAAAGTTGCGGAGATTTGTCTTCTAACCGCCTGTCGTGAAAAAACCAAACACCGGCAACGGTACCATTTGCAGGCAGGACAGTATTTCCGTTTATTAACACTGTCGTTTTTTGTTGAGTTTGAGTTGTAACGTCTGAATTGCCAATGTTTT
>JBOFQC010000048.1:0-2299 GCA_051660725.1 Thermoguttaceae bacterium | reverse complement strand
AATTAGATTGAGCTTCCGTATAGAAAAAATAGAAAAAGTGTATAGAATGAATCGAAAGTAGCGATTTTTCGGGTAGGAGTCGGATGTTAGACGTTAGACGTTAGACGTTAGATAATTTCGAATCACCTGCTCACCTGCTCACCTGCTCACCTGCTCACCTGCTCACCTGCTCACCTGCTCACCTGCTCACCTGCTCACTATGTACCGGCGGACTTACGTCCGCCGCTCGCTGTTGAATTCTAAAGTCTAATAAACCACATGCTCCTTATTAACACGCCAGCTAAAATCAACCTGTTTTTTGAGATAATTGGAAAACGATCAGACGGTTTTCACGAAATAGTATCTCTCGCTTGCCCAGTGTCAGTTTTCGATACCGTTGAGTTTTATCCATTTGAGGCAGCTTGTGAAGGATGTAACAACCCAGAAGAATTTAACAATCCAAATGGTGAGGCGAATTATTTAAAAAATACCGAATTACGACTAAACTGCTTCTTTGACAATGATCACACGCAAACTGATATTTCAAAAAATCATGACACAAATTCTGACATACCGTTAGATTCGGACAACCTTGTGATACGGGCTTTCGAACTTTTACGCAGAAAAAATGGTGTAAAGTGCGGAGGTACAGTTCGCTTACACAAACGGATTCCGTCCCAGGCGGGGTTGGGGGGCGGCTCAAGCGACGCAGCAGCGGCCCTGAAAATTGCCAACACGGCTTGGAGTTTGGGACTTTCGAATCAGAATCTGGCTCAAATCGGCGCTGAACTCGGAAGCGATGTGCCGCTTTTCTTCTCTGACGGACCTGTTATTTGTCGAGGTCGTGGCGAAATATTAACCATTTTGTCCGAACTTGACCCGAATCCCAATGCGAATTCAAACGCCGAACACTGGAAACTGCATTTCGTACTTCTAAAACCACCTTTCGGACTTCCGACCCCAAAAGTGTATGCGACTTATGCAAATAATGAAGAATTAAAAAACGCTCACAAACGAGAAATTGGGCCGATTCTTGACGCCTACTTTGCCCGTGATCTGGAACGGTTCGGCAATTTGCTCTTTAACCGGCTGGAAGAACCTGCGAAACTGATTTGGTCCGATTTTCACTCGATTTACAACGCTTTCGCCCAACTCGGCTGCGTTGCTGTCAGAATGAGCGGAAGCGGCACAAGTTTCTTCGGCCTGTGTCGTGATCCAGAACACTCGGAATACGTCGCCGACAAATTAAAATAAAAACAACTCGGTAAGGTTTTCGTCACTGAAAGCTGCATTTCCCCTGATAATGTGCAAATACCCACTACGTAATAAATACGTAACATTTCTCTGCGAATACGGTTCCGTTAACGGAGCCGAGAATTCGCTTCTCGCAATTTTTCCGTATCTGCTTGCCGAGGGAATTGAAATTTCAGTTGTTGCTCAAGAATCCGGGCCGTTCGCTGAACGACTTCGCAAATTGAACTGTTCACATATTCCTTGGACGCAAAGTAATGAAACTGAGTTTTCTCTCCTCTCTCTGAACGAAAAAAGAGACCGACTGGAAAAAATTTTGCTTGGAAACCGAAAATTTGATTTACTCCACGCAAACAGTCTTTCAATGGGGAGGCTCAGCGGACCCGTTGCTCAAAAACTCGGTATTCTCAGCGTCACACATATTCGGGACATTGTGCGCATGAGTCGCCAAGCCGTTGAGGATGTGAACCTGCACGCACGAATTTTCGCTGTTTCAGACGCAACTCGTAAATTCCATGTAAATCAAGGGATAAGCGAAAATAAGTGTTTCACTCTGTACAACGGAATTGATTTCGATAATTCTGCGATTACGTGTTTTGCTAACCGCTCAATTTGTAATCCGGCTGACATACAGAATGAATTTGGTGTCAGAAACGAGTTTGGCATTCCACATAATGTGCCGCTACTTGGCACCATTGGTCAAATTGGAATTCGTAAAGGACAAGATGTGCTGTTCGCTGCCGTAAAACCAATCCTTGAAAAATTCAACGCACACCTCCTTGTTATTGGCGAACGCTTTTCGCAAAAAGACGAAGCTATACTTTACGAACAGAATTTGCGGCAAATGTCTGCTGAAAAACCGTTCGCGGGACGTGTCCACTTTTGCGGAGTCCGTACAGATGTGCCGCAAATACTCTCTGAACTTACACTGCTTGTTCATCCAGCCCGGGAAGAGCCGCTTGGTCGAGTTCTACTTGAAGCCGCTGCCGTTGGCTGTCCAGTTGTGGCTACAAATGTCGGCGGTACTACGGAAATATTCAGATTCAATTCACGCGAATACAATGAAAAT
>JBOFQC010000047.1:0-1611 GCA_051660725.1 Thermoguttaceae bacterium | reverse complement strand
TCGGCATCAAATCAATTATTGATATATTAATTGGCGCAAGCACGGAGCGTATTCGTCAAATGGGACACGACAAACTACCGACGTGGGGAGTCGGCAAAGACAAGGACAAACGCTACTGGCGGCAGCTTATAAACGCCATTATCCACAAAGGTTTTGCATTGATGAATCCTCGCAGTGAGTTTCCGATTCCGCAAATAACCGAGCGAGGATGGGAGGTGCTTCGTGGACATGAAAAGGTTGAGCTTATTCGTTTTCCTCAGCGACGAACGAGTTCCAAGCAAGAAAAAATTGATGTTGACATTTCGGCGAACGATCATACACTTTTTGAGCGTCTTCGCAAGCTGCGAAGTGAGATAGCGCATCATCGTGGAGTGCCACCGTATGTTGTTTTTACGGACAAAAGTCTTCTCGATATGGTTCGCATCAAGCCACAAAATCGTGAGGAATTTTTGATGGTGAACGGGGTTGGCGAAGCGAAAGCGACAGCTTTTTGCGATATTTTTCTGTCCGCCCTTTGGGAAGATATTCGGCAAGACAATTAAGAGTATATGTTGCGCAAACAAAAAGCCGTTCGGTGTATTGTGTAAAAGCCAATTCACCCAGCGGCTTGCCGCCCAAAACCGCGACGTTGCGCCGTGTGCCGTCGGGACGGAAAACTCGATATTTCACCCGCCCAGCCTATTCACCAAAAAACTCCGCCACTTGGGCGAAACTCGCGGAATCAATATAGAATCGGCTCCTTACAGACTCGCCATACAAAATCGTCCAGCTTTTCAAAGTCGCCAGCCGAAAATTTTCGAGTCTTGCCGATTTGGCACAATTCGGTCTCAATTTGTCTCGCTTCAATCCGAAGTTCTTCCGATGGAAAAGCAATTTGACGCGGAATTCGCATTTTTTTGACCGCATTATTTTTTTTGGGGGGGGACTTTCTGATGCTCCGTCGTATCGATCCCATCGGCGGAATCACCGCGTCAAGTTGTTGCCAAAAATACCTACTGTTTAAGTACATCAGTAATATCGTGGCACGCTACTTGCTATCAGTGTTGTCCAAATTCACAACGCCCCGAACGTATTGCGAGGCAATAGGATAGTTTATTTCTCTGTAGGCCAGTCCGGTCGATAACGTGCATTTGTCAAGCACCACTGCTCTATCAAAAACCAAATATTTGCCAAATTGGTAACGGAATAGGTTGGTATTTCGGTATTGGGTTCCGCCGAAAGCAGTTTTGCGTGTTCTTCCAAAAACCGTTTACCGATTTCTGTTTTCGCGATTGGAAATATGAATCGTTCACTTTTGAACGGCTCGTTTTCATCAACAAAATGGTTTTTCGGATAGAAATACTCGTTCCACGCACAGAGATACGCCAAACCGAAACAAAATGCAAACTTGACGTTAAGTTTAAACACCGCATCACCAACATCGTCCGTCATACGGTTATCAGGGTCCCGAAGCGGGAGAAATTCCAGTATTGATTTTTGAGTGATTGCAATGATCTTATGGTGATCAATTTCTTTTTCCGGGTTTTCCATGCTCAACAGCGCCCTGTCAAACTCAGATCTGTAGCACACGTCATAAAAATCCTCTGGGGACGAAATAAGTTTACCATCAAC
>JBOFQC010000046.1:0-1741 GCA_051660725.1 Thermoguttaceae bacterium | reverse complement strand
CGACTTTTAGCCGCCCTTCCGAGGCAGCAATCACTTCGAGCGCACTTCTACCAATACTTCCGCTGCTGCCGAGTATTGCGACCCGACGCGGAAATCTAAGCTGTTGTGTATTATCTGAAAGAAATTCTTGTTGAAACATAAAAAGAATTATACGGGAATACTTAATAACGGCAAGACCCGCAGAATAATTGTCAGACGTACCCCAGTCCGCTAACAAGTTTTAAAAATCTCTCACGATTCATGCATTGTTAGCCGCCGAGCCCTGCTCGGCGTTTTCCTCCCGGAGCAGGGCTCCGGGGCTAACTCTAATATATTTCCAAGGCTTTTACGGCAGCTTTGTATTCCGACTCGAACTCGCTTGAAGCCTTTTTCATTATCTCAAGTATTTCAACCCGTTCTCTCAGCCATTTTAACATCTCCTCTTTCGCTTCTTTGAATTCGTCGGATTCAGTTTCGTTAAATACGGCGTACTTGTTGTATTTTGCAGAAGCCAACGTCAAGCCCGCTTTATTAAGTTCTAGCCGGGAGTAAATACCGTGTTTATAACCGTTTTCGATTGCATTAAACTTCGCTTGGAACCATTTGATTTTCGAATCCCATAAGTTTTTTGCTGTTTCGGTGTCATCATTGAGCTGGCACAAACGTATTTTGCTTATCAGAACGGAAATATTTGCGTCTGCTATGTCAACATTTGTTATGCTATCACCCACAATTTCTTTACGAGCTGTGAGTATTTTGAGTTTGTCTTCGGCAATTTGTATCTCTTTTTTTATGCGTTCTATACCTACTTGCGTATATTTTTCAATTGCTTTTTGCGTGTTGTTCTGCTCAAGTTCAACTCGGGTAATATTAACTCGTGCGTTAAGCAGCTTCAGTTCCTCCTCGTTTAACTCCATTTCAGGAATGATACCAGAGTTGTACATGCTCTGCGCTTGTTTAACAATTTCTTCGTAAAGCGGAATCGTTTCGTTCAGTGCCTTTATTGCTTCTTCCAGTTTGCCGTGAAAACGATGTCGCAGTGCTTGGGCTTCCAGCAGATCAATTTTTGCATTGATTAAATTTTGTGCAGGAAGAGAGCCTGGTGCTTTTTCTTCTATATCATTTATTCTTGCAAACTCCCGTTCCGCAAGTTTAAGGCTGGCATCAGCATACTCGCGTTCAATGTCGTTATGTTCCGTTGAGCTGAAATCTGTAAACTTTTTTTCTTCTGGTATCGGATTGGTCGGACGTTGTGTATAAACAGATGCCGGGAGTTCGTATCCCTTTGGAAACATGATGACACCATAATCGACGACTTCGCCCGGCTTGGTTGGTGTAATCGTTAAATCAATTGGAGGGGAATTGTCAAAGCAATATGCAAATCTGTACGTACCGCCGGAATACAAACATGGGAATTCCGCGACACCGTTTGAGTCCGTAACTACGATTTCCGTACAAATAGTTGAATTTGTGGTTGGAGACTGCATCACTAACGAACATCTTACCTGCACACCGGCAAGCGGCCCGCCAGTCGCTTCGTTAATAAATTGAATCCGGGCTGTTTCCACCGGTTCGAGTACAAGTGTAATCGGGTTTGCATAATCTTCACCGACGACCTGAACAGCTTTACCGAATTTTCTATCTTTGGTAACAACCTGTATAAGATTTCCGTAAGGTGTCAGTGATACCAAACATTTGCCATCGTTAGCGGTGAATATGCTGCCGTAACCTATCATATACATATGTCCTTGTGGCTGCGAGA
>JBOFQC010000045.1:0-3756 GCA_051660725.1 Thermoguttaceae bacterium | reverse complement strand
AACGGCAGAGGTGTCACGGAACTTGGCAGCAAACGGCGTGCAGATTTTACGTGTTCACAACGTCCAGCTAAACCGGGACAGTACGCAGCATTGTTAGCCCCGGAGCCCTGCTCCGGGGCGCAGCGCCGAGCAGGGCTCGGCGGCTAACTGGACTACCTGTATAAAAATACCAGCAAATTTTTCCCTGTATTACCGGAAAATCGACGACGAATTTTCAACTTTTTTACTCGGGTCGCTCTCATACTGCTTCAAATCGTATTCGGCTTCGAGAACTTTGAGTCTTGCTGTTTCGATATCAAGTTTTGAGAGTTTTCCTATTTCCTCTTTCTTTTCATCTTTTTCCTTGTTGTGTTCAAGCATTCCATTATACTGCAATTCAGCGATATTCAGCCGCTGTTGAAGAATAGCGACGTAAGCCGGGTCCGGTTTCGATTCCTTCACTTCTTTCTCCATAGATCGATAGTATGAACTTATATCTTTCTCATAACGTTTCATAGCGTAGATGGCTTCGTGCATTGCCGTTTCTGCATTATTAATTTCAGTTTGGGAAACAGTGCCAGGTTGTTGATCGTTCAGTTTCGACAGTTGATCAAATTCCTTTGCCGCTATTCTATAGCGAGCATTCAAGAGGTCTTTATAATCAGAGTCCGGTTCAGCTGGTGGTGCGATATACTGCGGTGAGGCAACCGGAAGTTTTTGTGACTCATTGTTTTTCTGCATATCCTTCTTGTACCGTTTCACCGCGTATTCGGCTTCGAGTACCAGCATTTCAGAGGCTTCAAATTCTCTTTGTGGAATTGTTACCGGACTGCGTTTGTTGATTTCAATCATCCGCGCATGATTTCTTACAGCTAACTTCAGACGCGCTTCCAGAAGTTTCAAATAATCAATGTCCGGTTCAGCAGGTGGAGCGTTAGAGGCAATTCGAGGTTCTGGCTGCGGCGGTGCCTCACGGGTTACAATACCGGCAATAACTCTGGTGTTATCAACGCTTGAAGCAGATTCTGGAGCGGCTGTGTTAAATGTAAATTGAACTTCCTTGGTGTCATCACCGTAAAAACTAAAAACACCTGGGTTTTGGCTTGCTGCTTTCGCTTTTGCTTTGTCAATTTCATCTTGAGGGAGTTTTTTCAGTTTCCAAACAAAATTTATATTATCATCAGGATTTGCAGTCGCTCTTAAGTCAAAACGAACTCTGTCAGGCTCATACTCGTTGTGGAGCATATAAATCACTATTATTTCGGCCTCTTTGGGTATATTGGTGTATTTCCAGTCACCTTTTTCATTTGTACGTTCTTGAAGTGCTGTCCAATTACCACCTTCGTCATTGGCGGATTTTTTGTATCCTACATAAATGGCAACATCTTTAATCGGATTATTATCATCATCAACTATTTGCCCTTCAAGTACTCTGCCGGGCCGTAATGCGATTTTTGCTTCTTTTACGTCTCCTTGCACTTTTTCTTGCAAACATTCGTAGTTTTTGTAGCCCAAAATAGCAATGTCGTATCCGTCAGGATATGTTTTTAATCTAACAATTCCGTTTTCATCAGCAGTGAATTTGTTATTCAAACCAAAACCGCTAACTTGGCCCACTGTCATTGCGTAACCTTCAACACCGGGAACTGGTTTGTCGTTTTCATCGACAAATAGAATTTTTATACTATCTGATTCATCTGCAGCAGCAGTGTTTTTGCCCGCCGTATCTGATTTAACTTCAGTGATTTGCGCCGTTTCTTGGTTTGCGGGGGTTTCCGCCGGGATGAATTCGATTCGTAATAGCGACACCGCGACAACCAGCACAGCAACGCTTGTTAAAGTAATTTTTTTCATAATTGACACCTTTTCCTTTTGATTTTTTTGGAGCAAACACGCGATCCGCTTAGGCAGATTGCGTCCTAAAAAAGCTTGACGGGCAACGAACTGCGTCGGGGCATTCTCGTGCAGGAGAAGCAGTATCTCGGCGAACTCGGCGACACCGCCCGCCTGCTCCGAGAACGCTTCCAAATCGCATAGCTGTTCCGCCGCCTCGTCGAACCGATGAAACGCAAGATACGTCATCGGGTTGAACCAATGTGGCAGTCCTAAAAGCCGTACAGCAAACGACTTCCACACGTCACCTCGCAAAAAATGCTCAAGTTCGTGTCTTAGGATTCCACGTCTTCCGGCCTCCGGGAGTTCGCTCCAAAGTTCACGCGGCACTACCAAACGGTAACCACGTAATGTTCGGACCAGAGCCGGTCCCAAGTTTTCTGACACCAGCATTGGAATCGTTCGCGGTTTGATTCCGTGCTCCGTCAAAAGTTGGTGCCACATTGCCGCGTCAGGTTCTTCCGCAGTCGTGGCATATTTTAACAGCAGTAAAAACCAAAAGTATTTCACTGCCGAAAAAGTCACGCAAATTACCATTCCGCCGAGCCAGACGACAAGCAATGCGTCCGCTGAAAATGCGAAGGAACGAAAATTTGATGTTGTTTTAGTTGGTGATTTTGAATCGATTAGAAATTCTGGTGATTCATATAATAATGACACCGGTTTTACCTCTGCTAACTCTGGCGTCATAGGAGTTGTTGGCATTGTGGGAGGAATTGGAATCGTGGAAATTTCTGCGCTGGCAAGAGGAAGTTCGTTGGATTCGTATTCTTGTACATCAGGAAACTCAGAAAATTCGTGGGATTCAGTTAATGCTGGTTCCTCGTAACCGCTTTGCATGGAGTCGGTTATAGGCGAAAAGTTGGGTTCGTATGATATGAATATTTGGGGTGAGGGAGGTGTAAATGTTTCTTCAGCGTTGGTAACCCGGAAATTGCGCTGCGCTACATTCCCGGCTCTTTTTTCGAGAGGTATCAGTATTGGAAACTGCACGAAGCAGATACCAAGCAGCAAAACGCCCAGCCAACACCAACGCCGGATGTGTGGGTAGCGGTTTCCCGTTTGTCTGAACGCAAGTTCGCAAATCCCGCCCGCTGCTGCTAAAAGCAACGTTGTCCTTAATATTGTGAGCAAAAATTCAGTGTGCATTGTTATTCATTTTTAGCAAGAATTTCTTTTAACGCTTCGATTTCTTCCGGTTTGAGTTTCTTTTTCTCAGCCAAGTGCGCAATCAACGGTGCCAAAGAGCCGCCGCACATTTTTGACACCTTGTCGAAAAACGTACTGCTTGCCACCTCTTTTCGCACAACCGCTTCGTAAATTGCCGGGTAGTCGGTACTTCTGGTAAGCACCCCCTTGTCAACCATGCGGTTCAAACGCGTTTGAATCGTCGTGTATCCAATTGGACGGGAATAATTTTTATGCACAGTCGTAAGCGTTGCCGGGCCGAGTTGCCAGAGTAAATCAAGCAACTCCATTTCCCCTTCACTTAACGGTGCCAATGGTTTTTTTTCTGTATGTTTCACTTTTTTTGATAAAAAAACAGCTTACTAAACGTGTAATAAGCATAACATACTACACTATTAGTAAGCTGTCAAGAGAGAAAATAAAATTTTCGTTTTCGTAAATTTACGGTTTATGTAACCGGTTCATAAAAATCGGGTCTTCCGGCACTTGCGGATTTATAATCACCTGCGGCGTCGAAAGCAGCGTTTCGGCAAGCTCTGCGTTTTCTGCGGGACCACTCCCATTATAATCAGCGAGAATGTCGAACTTGAATTCAAACACGCCGTGTTCGTCGCATACGAAATTCGTCATCCACGTGTTGTCGAAAACCAAAGCGTATAATTTATTCGGGTTTTCAGGAGCCGAATCTAGCCATTT
>JBOFQC010000044.1:0-2447 GCA_051660725.1 Thermoguttaceae bacterium | reverse complement strand
AAGGGTTTGTTGGTAAAACCAACTTTAGCTTACGAAAGACCCTTTTGCGTTTTCTTTGTTCCGACGGGGGATTACTTTCTGAATATCATGTACTGCGTTCCAACCTGTACGATTCGCTTGGTTTTGTCAGCAGCGGCTGCGATTTCTTTTGCTTTTTCGAACTGCGACCAATGTGTTAACGGCTTTTCACAGTAAACGTCTTTACCGGCATTGAAAGCGTCAATTGTCATTTGCGCATGATGAGCGTCCGGCGTCGCGATACAAACCACATCAACATTTTTGTCAGCAAGGAGTTCTTCGTGTGCGTCGTACATTTTGGCACCGCCGGCTGCTTCCGAAGCGGCAACCATACGAGGACGGTATACGTCGCAAACCGCAATTGGTTGCGTTATTCCTTGCTTTGTAAATTCGTTTATGATACCAATGTGGCCTCCGCAACGACCGCCGGTTCCGATAAAACCGACACCGATTCGGTCGTTTGCACCCTTAGCGGTTTCCGCCATTAACGTCGGTGACGCCACGGCTCCAAGCGTACTCAGTGCGGCAGTGGAGACAGCTGCCGCCTTGAGGAAATTTCTGCGTGATTCTGTTTTCATGGCTTTTTTAGTGGGTAAAAGTTTGGAAACGCTGATATCAGATCAGCGGCGAAACAAAATTGATAAATCTACTTTTGGCTGTTTTTTACGGTGTGTTACTTCCAACTTTCATAAGCTGTGTTGACTTCATCGGCTGTGCGTTCACCTTCCCACACTGCAACACCGTACTTGAGTTTCAGCGGTTTATCTTTCGTCAACTCGTACTTTTCACGGAAAAGGTTGATAGTTGCCGCAATGTACGCAAAAGATTTTCCGTCTTGTCCCATTGTAAAAGCAAGCATCGGACGTGCATTTTTCGGTGAATCGAAAACCGCAACGGTTACCGGTTTGCCATCCAATTTGGCAGTGTAAGCGATCCACTTGCATTTCGTCAAAAATTCATCTCCACGGATAAGTTCGCCGAGCTTATCCCCTTCATTGGTGAAGAACTTTCCGTCTTTATCCATTGTTTGATTGAACCGTAAGCCCAAGCCGAAATAGTGATCTCCGCTGAGTTCAACCGGTTTTTCAGAGTCGGCAACTTTCAGGTCCGACACCCAAGTTAAAAGTGTGTAATCTTTTGTGGAATCACACTTAACATCAATTTCACGATCTTCTTTGAGAATAGTTTTTCCCTTCGCATCGTTCCAGTTAATAATAAGGTTTTCAGAAATAGATGTTTCTTTATCGTCGGATTGTATACCATTTTGAAAAACTCTGGCAGCTGAAGAGGTGACACTTTGCGAACACCCAACAACAACTTGCTTGCCGTAATTTTCATCGAATTCGCCCCAAAAATCCAAACCGTCAGCTTTTACGGCGAACATCAGGGCGTGATGATGCAAGTGGTCATGCGGGGCGTCACGTAAAACATTTCGACCTTCCGGCGTACAAAGTACGTCAACATACGGTTTGAACGGCACGTCAGATGTTTTCGAATGGTAAACCGCTTTACCATCCATTTTAATCAAATCGGCGTCTTTCACCATTTCTGCTGCACTGGAAGCAGAAATGCAAAGAGTTAGCAAAACTAAACTTAGCGAAAAATTTTTCATTGTCTTATTTTTGTGTTTGTGTTAAACAATAGTCCACATCTGGATGTCAGGATTATTTTGAGATTCAACCGTAACTTCCTGACGACCAGTTAATATACATATTATCTTAATCAGAATTCAATGGAAAATCAATAACAACAGAACCACTTGACGGAACTTCAGCTGTTAATTCTGAGTGTTCAGCAATTTCATATTTTTGCGGAATATGATAAATGAAATTCACATTCATTCCTCTACTGGATAACGACATGCGGTAATTGATTTTTTCCTCTTCAGTCATTGTAGAAGTATCTTCAGGAGGCGGCCCATCTGTTTCTTTTTTAATAATCGAAACCATATATGAACCGGGCGCAACTCCTTTATATACTTTATCACCTCCTACAAAAGTCAATAAAGTGTATTTGCCGGATGCGTCTGTTTTCGCAGTAGCCATAACTGACGGATTGGCTTTTTGCGTGAAACTTACAGAAGCCCCTTCTACCGGAGTTCCGTCAAGCGTGACAATTCCGGTAACTTTTGTAAGTTTCGGACCACATCCTACAAAGCAAAAAAGTCCCAGAAAAATCACTATTAAATAACCAAATTGTGTATACTTCATTTTAAAATTAAAAATCTTAGAGTTGTCTGCCTGTGCGCGTTTTCAAGCTGGTTTGTTAAGATACTGTTTGCGCGAGTTCTCGACTTTTACGTCCCTGTGTCACATCGTCAGGAAAAGTTGAGAACAAAAACAAGGAGGGAAAACAAAATATTCGGCGTTCGTGACACCATTATTGAAATAGCGGCACCACGCTTCAGAAAATGATTTTCCCCAACGTGG
>JBOFQC010000043.1:0-1853 GCA_051660725.1 Thermoguttaceae bacterium | reverse complement strand
GAGGAAGATACGCCGGAACGTCTGGAAGCACATTTCATGTATGCAATCGACGAAAGCCCATTCCGCTGCTGTTCAGTAAGTTGATTCCAGAAGCAGCTCGGCGTTAAATTGTTACGGCAATCACCATTTGTATAACCCGGATGCTCTTTGCATTCGTAATTTGCAACCAAGTCGTAATTCGACACTTGTTCGCAGTACGGCATAATCATTACCCAGAAAGAGGGCATCATTCCACCGAGCGTAATCGGCACAATGCCTTCCGAGCGGGCGTTTGCAAAATTATGCACAGCAAGCCCCATTTGCTTGAGGTTGTTTGTGCATTGCATTCTTCTTGCAGCTTCACGTGCAGCCTGAACAGCGGGTAAAAGCAGGGCTATCAAAATTCCAATAATAGCGATTACAACCAATAGCTCAACAAGAGTAAACCCTCGCTTTTTTCCGCCCCTTTCGTGGCTGTCTATTACGATGTCGTTAGTTTTTTCCATATTGTCCTCCTCAGATTGCGTTTGCTTATTACCCCAAAACCGCCAATCGGCCCTGAATGATAACCTAAGCAGTTGTATAAACATTATGATGGATTAATCATGCAATTGCTTCCTATCAATACGCAACTAAGTCATGCTAATCGTTATATATTAGGATGTTACGTAATTTAGGGACTGTTAAAGCACGAAGTGTTATTCAAGTAAAGGGGGTTTTTATATCAGACATTGTTGCCAGTGTCAATGAAAGAGAACGCCAAACAACAGATTTTTTTAAAAATTTGTCTGGCAAAATAGCCAAAAAACAAAGATGAAAAAATTTTTTCGCAAAATTTTGCTTATTTTAAATACTTGCACCTGAATTGTTCTTAATAATGAAAAGCCGAAACTGTATGTGCTAGAGCTTCGGAACAAGCAATCTTATTGCACGGCTGCGGTGAGAAATGTATTTTTTTAGGGTCGGATCCATTTCGCCAAAAGTTTTGTGGTACTCGACTACTTCGAATAGAGGGTCGTAACCGAAACCGCCGCTTCCGCATGGCTCGAATCGTATTCTTCCTTTACAGTACGCTTCGGTTTCAGCGTGTAGTTCACCGTTCGGATTAGCCACCACACAGCAGCAAGTGTAACGTGCGGTCCGCTTTTCAAGCGGTGCGTCCCCAAGTTTTTCGAGTAGCAGGCAGTTATTCGATTCATCAGTCGCACCCGGTCCTGAGAATCTAGCGGAAAACACGCCTGGCGCACCGTCCAACAGGTCAACGCTGATTCCGCTGTCTTCGGCAATAACCCATTCGCCGAGTAATTTGGCTGTTTCAATTGCTTTTTTTCTCGCATTTGCAGAAAATGTTGTCCCGTCTTCAACTACATCAATTTTGACATCGAAATCTGCCAATGTTTTTATCTCGATTCCAAGTGGAGACAGCATTTCTTGTAGTTCGAATCCTTTTTTACGGTTATTGGTGCCGAGTACGAATAATTTTGTTGACATACGATTTATGAAATTTGTTTTGTTCGTTCCGCTTGAGGTGGCGTTCTGTTTGGGGTATAATCATTGACGGAATTATATTGCGCTGTTGGCTCTGTATCGTTTCCTTCTGTCAATTCACAATAAAAAAAGTATACACGATAATGTCGAACATAAAAGAACTGGTTGACTCAGCACGAAAAGAATATGTTAAACGCTTCGGTTCGCAGCCGATTTGGTTTGTTGCTGCTCCCGGTCGCGTAAATCTGATTGGTGAACATACTGATTACAATGATGGTTTCGTTCTTCCAATGGCTATTGAACGGTACACCGTTATTGCAGCCGGCCACTCGGAAAACCGTAAATCGACGCTTTACAGCATGAATATGGATGCGACTGCTGACGTC
>JBOFQC010000042.1:0-3125 GCA_051660725.1 Thermoguttaceae bacterium | reverse complement strand
GAACTTCTTTTTTGAGTTCGTGTAAAATGCTCGATTACAGAGTCGATATCAGCCGCCGCCCGAATCGGCTCCGCTCCGATCAGTTCACGAAGCAGACGCAAAACATTTCCTTTGCCTTTTCGTGGCACGAAATGTTGCTCGACTTTGTCGCAAAAAGTGATGAGCCCGACTTTGTCGTTGTTTTTCAACGCGGAAAACATCAAAGTCGCTATTATTTCAATTGCGGTGTCCAATTTCGCCCGGTTAGAGCCGAATATTCCAGAAGCGGATAAATCGACGAGAAACATAATCGTAAGCTCCCGCTCCTCCGAGAATCGCTTTATGTACGGCTTCCCTTCCCGAGCGGTTACGTTCCAGTCGATTTGTCGGATGTCGTCGCCCGGCTCGTATTCCCGCACTTCGCTGAACTCCATTCCACGTCCCCGAAACACACTCTTGTATTGGCCCGCAAAAAGTTCGTTCACCGATCTGTTCGCCGTTATTTCAATACGTCTTACTTTTTTCAGTATCTCAGGTATGTCCATTTTTTTGGGAGACTTCAGACGTTAGACGTTAGATATTTAGGGTGAACAGGTGAACAGGTGAACAGGTGAACAGGTGAACAGGTGAATAGGTGAATAGGTGAATAGGTGAATAGGTGAGCGTGATAAACGGAGCCGACCAACGGGAGGCGGTTTACTTCACGCGAAGCGGTATGCCTGGACGGCAGGTCCCCTGCTCACCTCACCCCTGCTCACCCTCTCACCTGCTTAGGCTCCGCGTCTTGAATTGCTCCAGACTTGAGACAGATTTATCAGGAAAAGCAGCAGAAACGCAATGACGAGCATGACAAGCGCAATTGCAATTGCTTCTTCGTCTTGATAATTAGCTAACTTACGAACAATAAGAGCGGATACAACCGTTGTTTTACCAAGCTGGTTGCCGGCAATGAAAATAACGGAACCGTACTCACCAAGAGCCCGGGCAAAAGCGAGCGCAAAACCTGTGACAACCGCAGGCCGTATCGTTGGAAAAATTACCTGCCAAAATGTTTGCATACGTGTGGCACCGAGGCTGGCAGAAACCTCTTCAAGCTCCTTTTCCATTTCCAAAAGAGCCGGCTCTACAGTTCGAACCACGAACGGCAAGCCGATGAAAATCAGAGCGATCATGATTCCCCAATTCGTAAAAACCAATTCGTAAGGGAGCCAACTTCCAATCCAACCGTCCTTGCGGTAAAGAGCTGTAAGCGCAATCCCGGAAACCGCTGTTGGTAACGCAAACGGTAAATCAACCATTGCGTCCATTATTCGCTTGAATGGGAAAGTGTAACGAGTCAAAACCCACGCAACAATGAAACCGAAAACGACATTTACCGTTGCGGCAGCTAGCGAAGCACCAAACGTAAGTTTAAGCGCGTCTATCACTTCGCTGTTCGTAATCGTTTGCCAAAAACTTGAAAATGTCATCCCCTGCAGGCGTAAAAATAACGCGACCAATGGAATGAGCACTATCAGGCCGAGATAGACAACGGTTATACCCATTGTCACGCCAAAGCCAGGCAGAACGCTACGTTTGACCCAAATTTTTTTCATTTTTCCCATTTTAGGGGTATCTTTCTTTCAAATCGTCTTTGTTACTTTTTCAACGCAATTGCTACGTTGTCAATGAACTCGGTGACTTGTCCTTTATCCTCGAACCCAACGATCATGACGTCGACACAGTCCAAGTTGGCAACAAATTTAGCGGAAGCTTTACGTTTTTCAAGGCTGTCGGCAAACTTTCCTTCACCGATAATCTTCATTGCAATTGTGCCGATTCCTGCGTCGTGCGCTTGGTTTGTAAGCTCAACGACTTCTTCGACTGTTCCTTCCATGTTCACCCCTTCCGGGTTAATTCGGACGTGAACAACATCGGTCCAGGGCGTTTTGGCAGCCAAAGCAATTGCGGCATTTGCGTGGCAGCTTACACCGTGAGCGCGGATGAGTCCTTGTTTTTTCAGCTTTTCAAGCCCTTCCATGTAACCTTCATACTGTTTGGTCCATTCGCCGTTCATCATGCAGTGAATTTGTACGACGTCGAGGTAATCCGTTTTACATTCTTTCAGGAACCGTTTAACTACTTCTTCGGCTTCGGGTCTTTCATTTTCCGGTATTCCGCCCGGATGTCCCCAGATTTTCGAGACCAAAACGTAAGAGTCACGCGGCTTGTCTTTCAAAGCCGTTGAAATCACCGGATGCGAACCGTAAAGGTCGGCCATGTCGAACATTCGGATGCCATTATCATAAGCGAATCGAACCAGCTCCGTTGCTTTTTCCATTCCGAGTCGGTTTAGATTGCTGTCGCGATTTCCACCCCGCATTCCGCAGCCGAATCCGATTCGAGAGCACCAAATGTTTTCTGTAAGTGGAACCAACGCAACCGGGTCAGAAGACACCGGCTTTTGTGCCTTTTTTATTTGTTTTCCTTGTTCATCCGCATGAAGAAACGGTAACTGACCAGAAAGTACTGCACCGGTTCCCAGTGCGGCACCGCCCAAAAATTGACGACGTTTAATATCCATTATCGTTTTCCTTTCCGTTTGGATTTGGGTACTGTTAATTTATATTACTTCTGACTAAAGACTAATTATAATCAATACTATTTTGCTTGACTTTGTTTGTCAGAAATTACAACAAAAACTATATAGTCGTATTATCGTAAAATATAGATATTTCGTCAATAGTGCTATGTGGATTGCATTTACTCTCCAAAAGTGGTAAAATCAGGCTGTAAATTAAGTAAATTCAATAAATCCGCATAAATCCGTTTTTCGTATTTGACTTTAATGAAACCACGCTGTATTTGCTCCGGAATTTTGTTTGCCGACATTGCCTGTTCACCAATTGATCACCTGCCGGCCGCCGGCGAACTGGTGCAAACGGATAAAATCGGTATTTACCTCGGCGGTTGCGCTTCCAATGTCGCACTCGACCTTTCCCGGCTTGAAGTGCCGGTTATCCTTTCAGGCTGTGTTGGAGATGATTCGCTCAGCGATTTCATCCTAAACGCTGTTTCTGTGCCGGGAGTGGATATTTCCCGCGTTAGACGAATCGCAAATTCCTGGCCCGGTACTACAATGTGCGTGAATGTGCAAGGTCAGGATC
>JBOFQC010000041.1:0-4133 GCA_051660725.1 Thermoguttaceae bacterium | reverse complement strand
GTTCTCTTTGACGAAACTGGTGACAAACGAGACAAAAGTGGCAGTTTCGCATTCTTCGTTCGTGGCGTTGGCAAAAACGGCGAAAGTACCAAACTCGATAATGTCGTCGTGGATCACTGCTGGTTCCGTGGCGGTTGGTGGGACGCTCTCACTATTGCATGGGACAATGTGCTTCAAGGTCGCATGATTGATAATCCGCCGCAAGACCGTAACGCCCCGGGCGCAACGCTTTCGGTTCCAGTTGATCTTGCTCCGGGTGAAACGAAGACTGTTCGTTTGCTCACAGCTTGGTATGTGCCGACTTCTGGTATTGCTATTGGTACCTCTGCGGCAGCAACTGGTTTTGCGTTTGAAAAAGGTCCTGCACGTGGTGCGGCTGAAGGTCAGCAACCGGTTACAGGTTTCCTTGGTAAAAAGCTGGTTAATACGTATTATCCTCTCGGTGATGGTGCGAAAGGCACTTTAACTTCGCCGAAAATTACTCTGAATAAAAAATTCGTCCATTTCCTGATTGGCGGCGGAGAAAGCTGTCCGGCCCAACTTATCGTTGACGGTAAAGTCGTTCGTGAAGCTACCGGAAAGGAAAACGAAACTCTTTATTGGACCTCGTGGGACGTTTCCGATCTGAATGGAAAAGAAGCAGTTATTAAACTCGTGGACGACTGCACAGATGGTTGGGGACACATCAATGTTGACAACTTCGTGATGAGCGACGAACCGATTAGTGATCTTCGTACTGGACAAGGAAACGAAATCGTCACCGATCCGGGCCGCGTTGTTATGATTGCCGATTTTGAAGGTAACGATTTTGGAAACTGGGTCGCTGAAAAAATCGTAAGCGAAGCCGACAAAGTTATCGAAGAAGCCGCTTGTTGCCCGCCGGGAAGTCCCTGGTGCCCGGATGGAAAACTGCCGAGTACTTACATGCCTTGGTACGCGACAAAATGCAATTCAATTTACGATGTTGCCAAAATGTGGACAGAGCGTTACGATGAATTGAAAAAACGCAGCAACATTTTCTCGGAAACTTTTTACGATTCGACACTTCCGCCGGAAGTAATCGAAGCGGTAGCTGCCAACCTTTCGATTCTGAAAACCCCGACTGTCCTGCGTCAATGGGACGGAAGACTCTGGTGCTGGGAAGGTTGCTCGGACGGAAGTGGTTGCTGTGCCGGTTCTTGCACACACGTTTGGAATTACGCACAAGCTATATGTCACCTTTTCCCGTCACTTGAAAGATCATTACGTCAGACTGAGTATTTCGAGTCGACAAATGAAGCTGGTCGTCAGGCATTCCGTGCGAATTTACCAATCTCGGTTGGTGGTGTCGCGTTTGACGCTGCTGATGGTCAACTTGGTGGCGTCATGAAATTGTATCGCGATTGGAAAATCGCCGGTGACAATGAATGGCTCAAGAAATTTTATCCGCGAGCTGTGCTCAGTATGGATTTTATGATTAAAAAATATGATCCACGTGGCACCGGTTTGCTTGAAGAAGATCACCATAACACTTACGACATCAACTACTTCGGTCCGGACGGACACTGCGGCAGTTTCTACCTCGGTGCGCTACAGGCGATGATTGAAATGGGCGAAGCGGTTGGTGACGATGTCGCAGGAAAAGAACTTGCCCAATACAAGGAATTGCTCGAAAAAGGCAAAAAACGTATGGTTGACGATCTTTTCAACGGTGAGTACTTCATCCAGATTATCCAGAAAGACGGACTTGATCACAATTTTGCTCCGATCAATCCGGATCAACAAAGTCCTGGTTATAAGGACATTGCCAAAGTCGTGAACGAACAGGGACCGAAATATCAGTATGGTGTCGGTTGTCTTTCGGACGGCGTACTTGGCCTCTGGATGGCTAAGACTGCTGGAATTGACACCCCGATCATTTCTGATGATTTGGTTAAGAAGCATTTGCTTTCGATTTACAAGTACAACTTCCGAGATGATCTTTCGGAACACTCGAACCCGCAGCGTCCTTCTTACGCAATGGGCGATGACGCCGGTTTGCTGCTTTGCACATGGCCGCATGGTGGAAAACTGCTTTTGCCGTTTGTTTACAGCGACGAAGTTTGGACCGGTATCGAATATCAGGTCGCTTCGCACCTTATGATGAATGGCTGCGTAAAAGAAGGGCTCGACATTGTTAAAGCGGTCCGCAAACGACACGACGGTGCCAGACGTAATCCGCTCAACGAATACGAATGCGGTCACTGGTATGCCCGTGCAATGTCAAGTTACGGCTTGCTGCAAGGTTTGACTGGTGTCAGATATGACGCCACAACCAGGACGCTTTACGTTGATTCGAAAGTCGGCAATTTCCGTTCGTTCCTTAGTACGGAAACCGGTTTCGGTACCGTTGATTTCAAAGACGGCAAAGCAAACGTCGAAGTGAAATGGGGACTTATTCCAATCGACAACGTTGTCGTAAAATAAGCCGTGATTAGATATTGCAAAAAGTAAAGTTAAGCGTAAAAAAACCGCCGACTCACGTCGGCGGTTCGCTTTTCTTGAATATGCGTTTTGTCGATTATTTTAGAAAATATACAGGAATCCGAAACCGCCTGATACTTGTGTTTTCTTGTTGTCGCCATACGGTGTTGCGTCACCTGTAACGGAATCAAATCTTACTTCCGGTCTCACGCTGATATGCTTGGTGGGATTCCAGTTGAGGCCGAGTGTACATTCGTAATAATCACCAGAGAATGTTTCAGGGTCATATTGAAAATACCCGAAACCACCGTTATCTCTTGCCCAACCGAGTCTCATACCGGCTTTCCATTTGTCGTTGAGTGTGTAAAGCAAATGGTTGTTAAGTCCATACGAACTGTAATGATCTTTAGACCCGTTACTATTCACGAAATTATCATTTCGCAAATTGTATTGCAGAACACTGGTGAATCTGTCGGTCAATTGCCATTCAAAACAGAGGGATTGGATGTAGTATTCGTCCTTTAAGATATTGCTATCATTATTAATCCTGTATTCTCCAAGGTAATCACCGTTGTTTGTTGTTCCAATTGTAACAACGTAATACGTGGTGAATTTGTCTGTCAACTTGTGCGTGAAACCACCCAAAAACGCATTGTCGTTATATCTGTTTGTAAAACTGGTGTCGTTTCCAGCGGTCCAACCGCCGGACAGTGTCAATTTGTCGGTAATCTGGTAGTCCGCAACTGCACCACTATGAGTTGATGGTTCCAGCCAATAGCAAAGTGAGTGGGAATAGAAAAAGTTATTTTTCGATGCGGACCCTTCCCATCCGATTGGTGTAATGAATTTACCGACTTTAACGTCAAGTTTTTTATAACCGGCCTTACCGTAGAGCTGATACATTGAGAGTCCATAACCATGATCATTGGTCGCCCAATCAAAGTCGAATGATTTGTCACCGTAAGATTGCATACTAAGGGCATCAACGCCGTAAACGAGGTCGGCACGTCCGCCGAGTCTGAAGTCGTTTTGGGTAGTGTAATCCAAGTCACTGTACAGATAAAGCTGATTCATTAAAAAATCTGTACGTTCGTTGCTTTTAGTGTGAACCGGACCATTTGTGTCCCAGCCCCAAGAATTCGCATAGACACCGGATTCGACCCAACCGCCGAAAGTCATTGTCGTATTAGCTCGGCACGACTCGACTTCGAGGATAGTATAATCCCCATCATCGGCAATAACCGCAGAATTAGCAGCAAAAAACATGCCGCAAGCTGCAAATAAGCCGGCAAAAAAGTTTTTAAAATTGATTTTCATTTTTACAATCCCTTGTTGTGTTTATTAATTTGTTGAAAACGAGACAAGCAAATTTCCGCAGGTATCATCCAATAACCCAGTGAGAAATTTATAGACGTGTTCGCAGTATCGTTTCATTCCATCATAAGATTTCACCCTTTTTTTGTTTGCTGTAACAATGCTTTTATGCGTAACAGCACTTGTTTTCCGAATTGTCAATACCGTTGTTACAACCGTAATATTCCCTGAGGCACAGCTTGCATTTATCCCCAAATATATGTATAATTTACGAAAATTTTGTTTATTGGTCGTATAATTTTCAACAAACCAACCTTCGATTCCAAATGAAAAAAATTGTATTTCCCGAAATTCGTCCGAGCAGAACTAAAATCGTC
>JBOFQC010000040.1:0-6000 GCA_051660725.1 Thermoguttaceae bacterium | reverse complement strand
CGAGTCCCTGCTTCGGCTTCATTACGACAACTGCTCTGGCCGGATTGTCAAGCAGGTTTTTCTTAATTAGCTTCTCAAAGTAACGGTTCGGCACTTCTTCCTTGATTTTCTTCAGCACCGGCTCGAACCGCAAGTACATGAGTGGGTCGGCGTCGTAAGCCCAGGAATCAAGCATTTGGAAATTCACAGCGAGTCCTTTCGGAAAGCCTGAAATTTCAAATTCTCGGAGCGAAAACTCGGTTCGATTAATCGCACCTTCAACGAGTTTCGGGTCGAGCCCTTTTTCAACGATTCCGGCAAGCGTGTCGTTGACGACCTTAATGAATTCGTCTTTTCTTTCAGGATTGGAATTTTTTACAACAACGGAAAAACACGGCTGTAAAATCGAGTTGTCCCAAGAACCTTCGACATCCATACCGAGTCCGGCGTCGAGCAGAGCACGACGTAGCGGCGAACCTTGCGAATCGACCAAAATGTACGAAAGCAGATTCATTGCGTAGTGCATTTCGGCGTTTGGGGAATTACCAATGAGGTAATTAATCGTCAAGAAAGTCTTATCTTCCGGCGAATCATCCAGATCAATTGAGTATTCTTCGATCATTTCTTTCGGCTCGGTTTGCGGCGGTTGCAGCACGATTTTGGCATCCGACTCGATTTTGTCGAAATTTTTCAGGTAGTTTTCGTCAATGAACTCGAGATGTTTCTCAATATCACCGTTTCCATAAAGATAAATAAGCGAATTAACCGGGTGGTAGAACTTGTCATGGAAATCAACGAACATTTTCTGAGTCAGGTCCGGAATCGCGGCGGGATCACCTCCCGACTCTTTTCCGTAAGTGCCATCTGGATAAAGACATTTACCAATTGTGCGGTAAAGCAGCCCGGTCGGCGACGAAAAAGCCCCTTTCATTTCGTTGTAAACGATACCGTTGTAAATCAGTTCGTCGGTTTCTTCGTCGATTTCGTAATGCCAGCCTTCTTGCATCAGCATAAGCGGGTCATTTTTGAGTCGCGGATAAAACACGGCGTCAAGATAAACGTTCATTAAGTTGACGAAATCCTTATCATTTCGGCTTGCAACTGGGTAAACGGTCCGATCACTTGCTGTGAAAGCGTTTAGAAAAGTTTGCAATGAACCTTTTAGCAGGTCAACGAACGGTTCTTTTGAAGGAAAATTTTTCGAGCCGCAAAGAACCGAGTGCTCAAGAATGTGCGCTATTCCCGTGTCGTCAGTCGGCGGTGTACGAAAAGCAATTGAAAAAACCTTGTTGTCATCATCACAAGAAAGGTAAAGTAATGGGGCACCGCTTTTTACATGTTCGAACATGTGAGCTTTAGCTTTGACTTCCTCGACGTCTTGCGTCCAGAGCAGCTTGAATCCGTGAATCATGCTTCCTTCTTTCAGTTGTTTAGGGGTTGAGTTTTGCGCGTATGAAACACTTGTAGAAATCGAAATTATTCCGATCAAAAGTGTTGCTAGTCTTTCTTTTGTAAATATCATCATTTTGCTAAAGTTAAATAATGTAAGCTGTATGGAATTTGCCCGCAGAGCTTAAAGCTAAATTGTGCGTGGATTTCAAATTTTTAAGGTTTCAGACTCCAGACATCAGCAGGAAAAAATTTGCAGCCATGTATCACAAGGTAGGTGACTTTCTCCGAAAGTCGCTCCTGCTTCGGCGAAACAGGACTACATATACTTTATATACTTTTGTTGTAAGTTGCCACGAAAACAGAAGTGTATTATACAGATTTTTCGCCGCATGAAAACAGAGCTAAGAAATAAACCCTTTGCCTACCGTGAGAAAAATTTTTACAGCCATATAAAATTAACTCTCGTCGTAGTGGACTTTTTCGGCACGATTTCAGGTCGTCTGGAAAGTATACCGTATCACGACAAGGTTCTTCATCGGCTAACATGCAAAATTATCTTCAAAATAAGTAGTCTGATAACATCTGGCGATTTTGTCATAAAATCATGAAAAAATTTTTTGCTGTTATATTGAATCTGCCCCATACAGAAAACTAGCAGAGTTATCACAATAAAATAATTCTTTTTTAACAAAACGCTAACAATTATTGTGATAATTTTGCTTGCGATTCATATTCAAGTATCGTTTTGTGCAGTTTTCAAAAACTTCTAATAATTTTATCCGTATATCTAATGGACCAGTATTTTTTAGTGATTTTAGTTTTTCTGGCTTTACTTGCTGCTTTTGACCTATTCGTAGGGGTGAGCAATGACGCGGTAAATTTTTTGAATTCAGCGATTGGGTCCCGCACAGCAAGCTTTCGAACGATTATGATTGTTGCAAGTCTGGGCGTACTTATTGGTGCCACATTTTCAAGCGGCATGATGGAAATAGCACGAAGTGGCGTTTTTAACCCGCAGATGTTTACTTTTCAAGAAGTTATGATCATATTCTTTGCGGTGATGGTAACCGATGTGTTGTTATTAAATGTTTTTAATGCGTTTGGATTGCCTACTTCTACAACTGTTTCGATTGTGTTTGAGTTGCTCGGTGGTGCAATGGCTGCTGCTTATTTGAAGCTCGCACAATCTGGTGGCTCTGTAATGCAAATCGGCGAATATATTAATAGTCAAAAAGCACTTGCGATTATTTCCGGAATATTAATCTCGGTTGTTGTCGCATTTATTGCTGGTACTTTAGTCCAATGGTTTACACGTCTTCTTTTTACATTCAAATATGAAAAAGCGTATATAAAATTCGGCGGATTATTTGGCGGGATTGCAATAACATCCATTTTCTACTTCCTTGTAATGAAAGGACTTAAAGGCGCATCATTCATGCGGCCAGAATATATGACTTGGATAAACGCGAACATGCTTGTTATTCTTGGCTCATTGCTTGTATCGCTTACAGTTTTGTTCCAGTTTCTGATTCTCGCTTATAAAACAAACATATTTCGCATCGTGATTCTTTCAGGTACATTTGCTCTCGCATTTGCTTTTGCGGGAAATGATCTAGTGAATTTCGTCGGGGTGCCGCTTGCAGCTTACGAAAGCTACAATCATTACCGAGCCAGTGGGTTAGCTCCTGATGAATTTACAATGGAATCACTCAAGAACGCAGTGCAGACACCTACATTTTATCTCCTTATTTCCGGGATGATAATGGTGTTAACATTGTGGTTTTCCAAGAAAGCACACCGAGTTGTTCAAACATCGATTAACCTAAGTAGTGCATCGGGTACGGAGAAAGAGCAATTTAGTTCGTCGTTACCAGGACGTCTTGTTGTTAAGTCGGTTTTACAATTTAATTCTGTTTTACATCACGTATTACCTAAAGGATTTTTCAAAGCAATAGGTAACCGCATGGAACCAGCACCGACTCCGTCCGGTGAAGTACCGCTTCCTTTCGATAATGTGAGAGCGAGTATAAACTTAATAGTTGCAAGTATTTTGATCGCTTCCGCTACATCACTTAAACTCCCGCTCTCTACTACCTATGTAACATTTATGGTTGCAATGGGTTCGTCTTTTGCAGATGGTGCTTGGGATCGTGATAGTGCAGTTTACAGAGTGTCTGGTGTGTTTATGGTAATTTGCGGTTGGTTTTTTACCGCTTTTTGCGCATTCACTGCTTGTGCTGCAATTGCAGCAAGTGTTTTTTGGGGCGGAGAATTTGTGTCTATTGCTTTTTTAGTGGTTACTGTTGGTATCATAATTTATTCAAACTTCATTTCCGATGTTCCTGAAAAAACCAGCTACTCAATTGTAAAATCAGGTAGAGCAGACAGAATTGCTATTAGAGATGGTGTGCTGGAAGCAATTCCGACAAATCTTGACGCCACAATAAATTTATTTTCAAGAGGACTGGAAGCGTTTCTTGACGAAAATTTAATGAAGCTTTGGCGAGTTAGAAACGAAACGGCGAATTTGTCAGACGAAATCAGCAAATGGCGAGGCGAGTATTACAGGATGGGAATTCGGAACAACGAAGCCGATGCTGTTGATAATCACATCAGATACTTGTATTATCGCGCATTTAGTAATATGAAAGAAACAAGTGATGGTTTGCTTCGTCGCGTCCAGGCAGCGGAAAATCACATTGCCAATAGTCATCGTATATTTGACGGTGTTCCACGCAAAAAAATGCAAGACATGCTGAAAATGCTGGGGGACATGCGAGAACAAATTAACAAGTTGGTGGTGTCAAAACAATACACGGATTCTACCGTAACCACTTGGTCAGACGAAGGATTGCACCAACTGAACCAACTGCAAATTGAATTTCTACAAATGATTGACGAGCATCAACTTTCGTCAAAATGTAGTGATTTATGTTTGGCAATACTTGGTTTTGCTCGTGAAATCGTAAACCGATACACAGTTGCTCTTAAGTTACTTGTGGAACTTGACAAAGAATGTGATATACCAACCGTACAAACACAAAATACAGACGTTTTAGCAGTAGAACCTGTTTAACATTTTACCTTAACAAATCAACACACAATTGCGCATCGGTCAATAATTACAACAATGAAAGCTCATTTTGATTTCGAAGTGGAACATCTGAATCGTTTAATTGCATCTCAAGCAATTGCTGTAGAAACGGCTGTCAAAAAAGCAACTCAGTCAGTATCAGAAAAAAATGCTATTGCTGCTTCTGAAGTTGAAAAAAGCGACGATAACCTGGATGAACTGGAAGTGCGGATTGAAGAAGAATGCCTTAAAGTCCTTGCGTTACATCAACCAGTGGCAGGTGATCTGCGATACATTATAACGCTTTTGAAAGTGAACACTGAGTTGGAACGAATCGGTGATTTAGCTGTGTATATCGCTCGCCGCACGGTTCACATCGCCTCATTGCCGAGTGATACCGTGCTTCCTGATTACAGTGATATGATTCACAGCGTGATTGAAAACCTTAAAATGGCTCTGGATGCTTTTTTGTATCGCGATGTACGACTTGCTGAAAAGGTTATTGCGAACGACGATGCCATTGACCGTTTTCATCTGGAAAACAAGCTCCAACTTGCGGAAATGATTAAAGCCAATCCAGCGTCAGTTGATGGATTGCTCGATTTTCTCGCAATCTCCAGGTCGCTTGAACGGATTGCTGATAGTTGCACGAACATTGGTGAAGATGTGCTATATCAGGAACAAGGGAAAATTGTCAGGCATCAAAAAAGTTGATACCGCAATGTCAAAAGAAAAAATTCTAATTATCGATAGGGATACCTCAATTACCGAATTACTTGTTTGTGCCTTGAAAAACGAGGGGTACAGACGTGTTGTCGTGGTTCAATCCGGAGAAGAAGCATTATTCGAAATCAAAAATAATCCGCCCGATATTATTTTGCTTGAGATTGAATTATCAGGAATCAATGGAATTGATGTATGTAAAAAACTTAAGAGCCGACCTGAAACATCAGAAATTCCTGTCATAATAGTCTCGACTAGAAACGAAGAGAGTGATGTTTTTATAGGATTAGAACTTGGTGCTGATGATTATATAACGAAACCTTTTAATGTAAAACTGGTTATTGCACGGGTTAGAGCGGTATTAAGACGGTATCAGTACGCGACAGTAGCAAAACATCATAATAATATGTTAGTTGCTGGTCCAATCAGAATATATACAAATTCGCGCGATGTTTTTTTTGACGGAAAAGCAGTAAATTTAACCAGAGGCGAATATGACATGTTAAATTTTTTCGTCAAATCACCAAATAAGGTTTTCACTCGTGAGCAGCTTGTACTTGAAACCAACCGAGGCGAAAATATCACTGAACGTGCAATTGATGTGCAAGTTCTTGGGCTTCGACGTAAACTTGGTGAACATGCTAAATTACTTGAAACAGTACGTGGCGTTGGTTACTGCTTAAGGATTTCCTGATTTTTCTATTCAGAAGCCCGGTAAGGGTTTCCTTCTTTCTTTTACGCATGTTTAGATAATGCCGATTATAAGTCTAAGTTATTCCATTATTTGTGTTAGCAGTTTCTAACACAAATTTAATAAAAAAATAACTGCATGT
>JBOFQC010000039.1:0-2995 GCA_051660725.1 Thermoguttaceae bacterium | reverse complement strand
GCCTAAGTTTATCCAATTTCCCAAATAACTGTGACCTAAAAACCCGTGGTGCTGCTTATTGGAATACGATTCAATTGTCGACGCTTCGACTTCACCACCAACCTTTGCGGTTGACATTACCGTAACGAAGTCTTTAATTGCCGAATGCTCGATTACTTTGGTTTTTTCACCGATGTAAACCGGTCCTCTAATGAAACAGTACGGTCCGATATTCACCCCGTCTTCCAAAATTATCGGCCCGTGTTTCGTGTCGAATATGTGATAATCACCAATTGACACATTGCCGGCAGTGAAAACGCCGTTTTCAATCTCTTTGTATTTTTCAGTTGCCAAACGGTCATTCAGATTTTCGTTTAAATACCGCATCTGATACCGCACCAAGTCATGAGTGTATTCCAGAAGTGCAATATCAGCGTCGATATGAGCAAGCTGCATATCCTCAATCAATCCCGTCAGCTGGCGAGGTCCAACCACCTGATTCGGCAATTGGTTAGTTGCACCTAGCAAAAGTACACATGCTATTTGCTGACCGTTCATTACTACTCCGCTTCGACCATGTTCGATCAACTTTTTTATTTGATCGATCAACCGAACATGCGGCACGGCTCTCGCATTCAGTAGAAGAATCGGACCTTGTCTGCATCCGTTTTTCTCATGTTTCCAGAAGTGCGGATAATCCTCTTCAACAAGCGAGTGCAAATGCTGCCGAACAACAGCTTCAATTGCCGCATCTAAACGCGAAACAATATCAATGAGCTTGTACGAACCAACTGTCAAAGCAAAAGCAGGCTTACTTACCGTCACCGGATAAAGCTGCGGAACATGGTGATCTTCAAAAAGTATGATGTGCATTTTTATCAATTATTTATTTTTAAACAAAATTGTTCTGCTACTCAGTGAAGTATAGCACCTTCCTAATATACTCGCAAAAAATTTTTTTCAAATAATCCAACAAGCAATATTTTCAGTGTAAATCGTAATTTTTTACTTATTTTCACCAAAACACCCAAAAATTATATGCTGTTTATTCGATAAATTTTGCATATATGTTGTACGTCAATCTGAAAACATGAAAATATTGGTAAAAACTTAAAAATATCTTCTTTTCAGAAACATTTAGAAATAACTGTTCGATGAAAGAAAAAGGTTTCTAGTGTTTCCAAATTTATATACATATTGTACAACGGCACAAAAGCTTGCCTTTCCCAAATATTGGGGAGACAAGCCGAATACATCTCTCGAGACTAAAAAACCGTTGAACTTTACAATTTTTTTCGTGAGAAGGAACTTATGAAAAAGATCACCTGTCTACTGGCGTTTTCTCTTTCTGTTTTTCTTGTAAATTGTGCGGACGCACAGCAAACGGAAAGCTGCTGCCCTATCAGCGAACGGCCGGACTCATTTTACGAAATGGTTCCAAATGTCGTGTTGCCGAAATCAATACAATACAAGCCTTCTCCGTACACACAGTTTAGCGGACCGTACACCGTTTATCAACGGAACCCGGCAACATATACGCCTTTCCCGTCGTATATTTTGCAATATCCAGCTGACATGTGTACAGTTCAGCAGGGTTTATATCCTGTGACCCAACAGAATTCACAGCCAAGCAGCTCACAGAATGATGGTGTGCCCGGCCTGTTAATTACGCTCCCTGACAATAACAATAACGAAAATGAATCTCGTCAGGATTTTGCAGCGAAAAAAAGAAGCTCGGATATAACTTTAGCACAGTATTCTTCCCCTGCTGAATCAATGCAAGGAGGCTATATTTCAATTCAAAATCCTGCGTATGCCGCAAACGTGCAAAGTGTGCAGCCGAACCAGAATCTACAATACGCTCAAAATGTTCAGGGTATGCAAAACATGCCGAACAATAATCCTCCTAATGTGCCAAACGTCCAGTCGCAAATACAGAAACTTATTGAACAGAATCCGAATTTGCAGTTCAGTTTCTGGACTCTTAACCAAAACGGACAAGTAGTTCCTTTAAATTCGCAAGGCCAACAAAATCCTTACCAGCAACAAAACGCTCAAGCATACCAGCAATACCAGCAGTATCAGGTTCCACAAATGAGTCAGGAACAACAAATGCGAATAATGCAGTGGCAAGCTCAGTATATCCAAATGATGAACCAATATGCCACACAAGTAAGTTATCAAAACGCACAACGAGCAGCTGGCTACGGCGGCATGAGGTGCGGTTGTAATCCGCTGGCTGGTTGTTTTCACAATAACGCACAATATACCCCAGGTTATCAGCAATACTATCCTCAACAATACGCCCAACCCCAACCGTTTGCTTACCAAATGCCAGGCGGACAACAAGGCGTTGTTATGCCGAACCCCTATTACGCTTCAATGTACAGCGGCGGAATGGTCCCGACTAATCAGAATTACATGCAAATGTATCCGA
Organism: Thermoguttaceae bacterium; assembly: GCA_051660725.1. Classification (GTDB taxonomy): domain Bacteria; phylum Planctomycetota; class Planctomycetia; order Pirellulales; family Thermoguttaceae; genus JAVBSX01. The sequence goes on along the minus strand of JBOFQC010000039.1, from coordinate 579 downwards.
ATGGGGTAGGAATAATGACGAATCCTTATTATCCTACTAACCAATATCAACAAACAGGTTTCGAAAATTCCTCACAGCAATATAAAGGGTTCTTCGAAAGATTACGTGAAAAACGCATTGCCAAAGAACACCAAATGTGTACCGCTTGGCGAGCACCGTATTATCCTGAAGGGACGAATTTCCGTATGCCGTCCAAAGACGCTTATCCGTGGGGCTACTTTGGCTCACAAGTTGCACCTGCTCAGACGTCGAACTTCGGAGGATATTACAACCTCTATTACGGTAACAGCACTTATCCTGGCCAATAATTACAGCTTTTGCGGTTTTTGCCATGCGGACTTTATTAGGAATTGATCCCGGCTTGAACACTACCGGATACGGTGTAATTGACGTTTCGACAAAAAAAGTCAAACTCGTAGAAGGTGGCGTAGTCCGCTCCCGTTCACGTGTTCTTGCCGAAAAAATAAAAGAAATATACGACGGGGTCTCAGAAGTCATTTCTGTTTTTAAGCCGGAAAGCGTCGCTCTTGAAGAACTTTATTCCCATTATGACCGTCCGACAACCGCAATACTAATGGG
>JBOFQC010000038.1:0-6209 GCA_051660725.1 Thermoguttaceae bacterium | reverse complement strand
AACACCTTGAAATACTGGTCCGCGATTACCGAGTAAAACGCTTCGAGATCAGGCTTGGCTTTACTTATTTCCGGCTTTTCCGTTGACGCAAGCAGTGCATCCCAGTCGGCGTATTTCGTGTCCCAAGCGGCGTTTAGTTTTTCAATTGACCCGTCATATTTTTTGCTCAGCCAATCGCAAAACGCTTTTTTAACCGGTTGGTCGGCAGGCGAAGTTAAAGCCGCAAGCGAAAGCGACCTTTCGTCTCCCCAGGAAATTTCGTTGTCAACAAAATATCCGATACACCACGGGTCGTTCGCGGTTCTGTTCCGTTGGCCTTCAAACGCTTTCGCATAATTCGCACGGAAATCAGGGTGAAACGGATCCGCAAACTTGCCCCAATACCCTTCACTTCCCCGAATCGGCGGACACGTGGCACCAACAGTTGCCGTGTACGGCGTCTTTTTCATGCCGTAAATTTCAGAGTCGGACCAATTTGCAATTGTGTTCATTCCCCAACTGCGTAACCGTTTATGTGCAAGTTCGGCGTGAATTTTTTTCCAATCTTTACCGTACTTGCGCAACAAATTCGCGCCAGTGAAGTTGTACGTTTTGTATTCGCCCTTTCCTTCGTAATAATTGTGCGGTGCCCAATTTGCGGAACCCCAAAACGGACCAAATTCAGTATCTTGGCCCGGCAGTTCGGCAAAGTAAAATTCCCGGTCAGTAGTCGGTGTGACACCATTCCAGGCACCTACACAATCAACGCCGTGCGACCAGAAAAGTCTTCCTTCCGGGTCGACAAGCCACCATTTTCCGTCCACTTTTTCAGGGCGGAAATGTCCAGTCGCTTCGAGTTGCGGACCATCAGTCCAACCGCCGTACTTGTTCCACTGTTCGGGGCTCGGGTGATCGTTCAAGTCCGCAAGTTCCGCTTTTATCCGGTTCTTGAGATCGGTTTCGTTAGCGATTTTACCGGGCCAATCTCTGTGTATGAATTGGCCGAACTTGTCAATCATTGGGAAAAATGATTCTGCATCCGCTTGCGGTTTTTTCCTCGTATCCGGTTCGGCAGTGATTTTATTGAGCAAAAATTTATGCATTTTCTTCGGCTCAGCAACGTAAAGACGCAATTCCGTTATTGTGGAACGGTCAAACGGTTTGCCACTCGTGTTTTGCATTGAAAACGGATTCCCACGCATTGCGAAAAATTTTTCTTGCAGTGATTGCGGAACCGGTTCCGGCAATTTGATTTTCCACTTTTTTTGCTCGCCGGCCTGAAGTGTCACAGATTCGGTGTACGTACCGTTTCCGGTTCCTCCGTCACCACCCGGTTGGTCAACGCGGCAAAACAAATCGACAATTTCATCTGACGGATTTTCGAGTTCGAGAGTAATCGTGCCGTAATCCGCACACTGCCAGGGACCGTTAATCTGTATGCCGGGCCAGCGATTATTCGTTCCAGTTGTCACTTCCAATGAAGTCGGTTTTTTATCAAGCGTAACATCTTGCGTAAGTACTTTTTCAATTGGCGTTTTCGTCGCGTCGTAAAAAATCTGCGTTTCTTTCTCTGCGGCAGAACCGGAAATACTGAAAAAACTTATCAAAAACAGCAGTGAAAGCAATACTCTTGTGAAATCTTTGTTTAGCATAATGTGAACCTTGTACAATTTTTAATCCGGCTTGACAATAATTTATGTACTTATACCATGCGTAGTCATTAAATTGCAGTTTTTCTTGCTTCACCCTACGGGAAAAGTAAGGGTATGCAAAGCGAATAAACTGCAACACATAGGCAACGTGCAGTATACATGATAAACCAGATTGTTTCCGCAAGCAATAATGCGGAACAGATAGTCAGTAAAATTTTACGTAAATAATACTTGAAAAGACACCGTTGCCAAATACGGTATATATATTAAGAATGAAATATCAAGAAAGAGGCATCAAGAATGGGAAAGAGGGGACTTGCGTCCCCTCCTTCTTTCAACACAACCATTCAACACCATCCAAACCTTACATCATCCAGCGGATGCCGATTGATGAAGTTTGATCCGTATCTCGACTCGAAGAACTAACTGAGTAGCCTCCGAAGATCGATTTTGTTCTGCAACTGTTCAAGTAGTATTCCATTCCAACATTCGCGTTGAAGAAATCACGTCCAATGTTGACACCATATTCGGTAATTCTTCCGTCGCCAGTTTGTCCGATAAGCCGTTCGACACTTTGTGGGGCACTGTCACCGCCGAGTTGTGTGCTGTATGCAATACCAGCTCTGACTTTCAGGTAGTTGAACTCAATTTCGCGATCAAGTCCGATTCTGAAGAACGATTTATCAAGTGTAGCTTTGTCATAATTGTACGCAATCGAATCACCGCTTTCCGTAAACCTGTCCTGATGCATACCGTTAATATCAATTGCTACCATTGGTCTCCAAACTCCACCTCTTGTCAGCAGGCCGTACCCGTAGATCGGCTTGGCAAGTTGGAAGCTGCCCGCAAATGTACCGCCGGATGTTCTGCCACGAACGTATTCTGAGTAGTTTCCGTAATTAACCCACCGGCTTGTCGTATAATCCTGAGTTCCCCAACCGAGGTACCCTTTGAATTCGTATTTGTGTGCAATCAATGTTCCGCCGTAAAATCCGAAAGTGTAATCGTTTGCAGTAATTCGGTTGTTGACCTGCGACAATTCCGGTGCGGAGTAACCGAGCATGAAACCGAACGCTCCGTGTTTCCCAATTGCTTTGTGACCGCCGATTGAAAATCCTGTTCTTGAAATTCCGTACTTGGCCGAATTGCCGTCCGAGCTTACATCTGCAGTGTTATAATATGGTGTCGCCCATAATGTCAGTGGGCTCATGCCACCGCAACTGGCTGCTCCGCATTGTCCACGGTATTGGTAGTATCCGACCTGACGAACTTCCACTTCGTCTTGTGTAAGTGCCGGAAGTTTTCTGTTCACGCCGGCTTTACTTACGTTTGATTGTGGTGTCAACTGTTCAAAATCATTCGGGTCGACATACTCCGATGTGGTTTCACCACTAAACGACGAATCAAAAAATTGCGCGTTTCCTATTATTTCTCCCTGTATTAACTCACCGTTTAGAATCTGATCGTATGTATATTCTCCGTCAACGTATTCGCCAACGATATATTCACCTTCAACATATTCTCCATTCATATAGCTTGCCAAAGCAATTTCATTTTCGAAGTTTGAGCTGCCAGTATGAGATGAAAACATGCCGCCTCTTCTTATACCCGGCATACCATGTGAAGTGCGGGCGTCAGGAGCTCGAAGTTGCAAGCGGTCAAAGGCTTGCGTCCAGGGGGATGACATGCCAATCATCAAGCTATTAGCCCGGGCACTTCCTGAAGCTTGGTTCAAGGCACCGGACACATCAGCCGGGTTCATTGCGTACAGTTCGTTGAAAAATACTTTTTGGTTTTCTGTAAGCGCACCTGAACTTGCTCGATCAATGTACTTGGCAATTTCTCTCTGGTTAGCAGTGCGAGCCGAATTGGCCAGTGGTTGAGCACCGAAAACATTTGTCGTATTGACAACGGCAAGCAACAATGCAAAAATCAGGATTGGTGAACGGGGAACTTTCAATTTTGCCGCACTATTCATGCGGTCGGTTTTTTTAAGTGTTAAGTTCATGATACTCCTCATCAATTGGTTGTGTTGAAACAGTTTGGTTGGTTGTTGGTAAGCAATGTGTACAATCGGCCTTTGCGATTCGATTTGAATTTCTCGCATCATTGGCTTGATTCGCATTTGCCGCATTGCTGATTCGATACACATCATCCTTACACGATGAAGAATCGGAATAGCCGGACCATCCCTTAAAAGAATGAAAACCCGCTCGCAATATCCGCAAGAGTGATATGCACGGAATAATCGGCCCGGTAAAGTTTGTCGAAAAAAACAGTCGAAACACCCTTGTCGATTTTAAGATGCGGTTTTACCGTTCTGTAGCGACGTGATAATCTGCAAATCCGATACAACTGAAATTCTGTGTAAAGATAGAAAAATGGAGCGGATTCGGTATTATTTGTCATTTTCGGGGTTTGGTTAAATTGTAACGGACATTTTTTCGATTCATTTTCTGAGAGACCGATAAAATTTTTTGAAAAATTGAGATTTGAATTGATTTTTTTCCCCAAATGAAGAAACTTGGTGGCATAATGCGTACAAAAACAATCGTTAGTATTTCAGTGTTGTTTGCGATTTTCGCTTCAACTGCGGCGTTTGGGCAAAGTGGCAGTTCGCAACCTACAATGGGTACGGAGTTAAATCAGACTGCAATACAAGGTGCAACCGCCGATATTTTCACTAACGAAGCATTGCAACTTGACGCAGTATCAGAATTTCCTGGGCGTGAATCGCGTAGTTCATTTGTTGGTCGTGAACCGTACTCTTCGCAAGGAAGTCGATCCTCGTCGGCTCGTAGCAGAACTTCTACGGGAACCAGCAGCACTTCCCGAACCGGAACGGCAGGTAGAACCACTACTTCGAGGTCAAACGTGTCAAGAAACACGACAAATCGCAACACAAACGCGATGCGAATGAATATGATGGGCGGAATGGGTGGTATGGGAGGCGCAAATTCAACGACTATCCGCTCACTTACCACACTTGGGTTCGAAAACGAAAAAGATAATGAGAAGCAAATTGGTCAAGCAACGACAACTGAAGCCAACTCAATTCGCCTCCCAAAACTGGAAGAAAAAATCAACAAAGGCGGATTACGATTTACGCCAATTATCCCAATTACCGTTGAACTTTCCGGTTCAACCGCAACGCTCCGCGGTGTAGTTAAAACAGAACGGGACAGTAGACTACTCGAACAATTCGTTCTGCTTGAACCGGGAGTTCTAAAGATTAATAACGAACTTGATTGTTTACCGGATAATACTGCTCCCGGCTCCCGATAAATTCTGGTTGCCGAGAAAGCGGGTTGTTATTTGGTCCCGCAGAGTATTGCTGAGCAGAAAAGTCTCGGTAATCGCTAAAGTTTTGCTGGTCATATATGTCTTGTTGGTACATGTAACTTTGAGGCACTATATCCGTTGGTTGCGGATTGGAGTAATAGTTTGTGGCACCAACGCCCGGTTGATACTGTTGATTTGAATCCCAATTCAGATTTGAGTTCAACTGGGGATTCTGGATCAGCTGTTGGTTTGTCTGATTACGGTATTCTTGAATGTATTGGTTTTGGTTCGGCCAGATTTGAGAGGGATTTTCATTCTCGTAATTTTGCGTCCCGGCAAGCCCAGACTGAAGATTTATTGTACTGGTTGACATTCTTCGTGGTTTTCTCGCATATTCGTCAGGATTACTGTCTGAATAAATAATCGAGTCGTAATATTCGTCTTTCAAATTTCTACTAAGCGAAACTTGCGTTATGTCACCTTGTTTTGCGGTATGCTGAGCGTCGGCCAAAAATTCCGGCACTTCTTTTCCAGGCAGTTGGCATTTTGCCAATCCGCTCAAAATGGCCGAACCACCTTTGGGGACGTATTTCACCAATAAACTGACGTTTTTGGTTTCCCCTTCAATTCCGAGACTGTCCCACGGAACCCAGAGGCTGTACGAATGGCCTGAGTTCTTGTCGTATGAATGAAGCTTTTGCAAGTCGTCCTTCAAAAACGGATACGTATGATCCGGTCGGACATCGTTTTCGGGGCGGCCAATATAATCGTCGTATCCGCAAACAAGCAGATCGCCTTCAATTTTCAACCCTTTTTGAGATTTACTGTTGTAAAAAGTAACACGTCCGGCAAAACCACGTTCTTGTGTTCCATTTCGACAAGCAGGTGTCCAGACCGCGATTACTTGAGACGGCATTTTGTCCACTTTCGAACCAAACGGATTCGGAATTGTTCGAACAGAACTACATCCGGTTATACAGAGTATGGCAAGTGTTAAAATCAGGAATCGCATCGGAAATTATTTTTGTTATATGTAAAAGTTTTTTGCGAGCCGCCAACGTTAGTTGGCGGGTAACGAAACGCTAAAACGTGAAGCAATTATTTTAAAGGTTCCGGTGCTAACGTTGGTCGATTCAACATTTGGCTATCTTCCGGCGCACCGGGCAGGTACGGATTTTTTTCACTTCCGAGTATTGGCAGATCGTTTTCTGACGGAATATACCCGTCATACGTTATCACCTTGGTTTCAGAAGGTGAATAGTAATCGCCAATATTACGTAAATCCCTAGCAAAAGA
>JBOFQC010000037.1:0-5068 GCA_051660725.1 Thermoguttaceae bacterium | reverse complement strand
GCTACAGCCGAGGCACTCTGGGACGCAATGTTGGATGACGGTGTTGACCGAAAATCAGTTGTCGTCGCTGTTGGAGGTGGCGTTGTTGGTGATCTCGCAGGTTTTGCTGCCGCTACTTTTGCTCGTGGAATCCGTTTTTTACAAGTTCCGACAACTTTACTTGCGCAGGTTGACAGTTCTGTTGGCGGAAAAGTTGGCGTAAACTTGGAAAAAGCTAAAAATATGGTTGGCGCGTTTCACCAACCAATTGCTGTTCTGATTGACACGCAAACGCTTAGCACGCTTGACGAGCAGCAGTACAAAAGCGGGCTCGGCGAAGTTGTCAAATATGCCGAATCGCTCGATTTGGATTTTTTTGCCGTGCTCGAAAAAAACGTCCAGCTTCTTGTTGACCGGGATCAGGAATTCTTGCAGAAAGTAATTGCCCGTTGTTGCCAAATCAAAGCGGAAATTGTTTTGCAGGACGAAAAAGAGACGACTGGTTTACGTGCGAAACTGAATTTCGGTCATACATTTGCACACGCATTCGAGTCGCTCTGCGGATTCGGTGCGTTTCCTCACGGTTTGGCTGTTTCTGTTGGTTCGATTTGCGCCGCCCGATTGGCCGAAAAACTTGGTCGACTCGACGCTGCCGAAGTGAATAGAATTGTTTCGATTCATCAAGCTCTTTGTTTACCAACCGAAATAAGTGAGGTTCCGTTTTCTGACGAAGTGTTATCTTCTGGCGTAAGCGTTGCCGAATCAGCGGTAAAACTGATGCAACACGACAAGAAAAACGAACACGGGAAATTGCGTCTTATTTTGCCGAATGGATTGGGAAAATGCGAACTCGTCCAAGACGTGCCGCTTGAACTTATCAAGCAGGTGATTTCAGTAAACAATTAGCTTTATTTTTTACGAGTACTTTCTCCGCGACTGGTGTTACTGGTATTTTTATTTCAGGTAGTCCAGTTTCTCCGAAACTGGAGCGACTTTCGGATAAAGACGCCTACCAAGTATTTGACACCAATTGTAACGTCAAGTAATTTATACCAAATACAGCTGGTTGCTTTTATCCGACACCTTCTTAATGGAAAGCAGGTTTTTTCTTTTTCTGCGTTGAAATCAGTTGGTCGAAATTGTATAATGGTATCTGATTTTCACATATATTCGCAGGCTTCAGTAATAGCAAATAAATCCTTAACACGCTGACACCATTATGACACCATTTTGTGCCAAAACCGTTTCCGTTTGTCTCGCATTTACGTTATTTGTTTTTACTTATGCAAATTGCACAAAGAAAGCCATTGCCTCAGATAACACGCCAAATGCGTCTCTTGCCGAAAGGCGGTTTTTCGTTTTTCCTGAATTGCGAGAACATCCGCTCAAGTGGTACGATTCGGTTTCGAACGAGAAAATTAAGGGTGCCGACGAGTCCGAAGTGTATGTAATGAACGCTCAGCCGAATGAGTTTTACGTTTACCAATTGGGCATCTGGGCCGGCAAAAGCGGTTTGAACAATTTGCAGATTACTTTCTCAAATCTGGAAGACAAGTCGAACGGTGTCATCTCAAGTGATAAGTTCACGTGTTTTAACACTGGCGGAGTGGATTCTTACGGTCACCAGTTCACGAAACAGCTTGACGCCAAACCGGACCGCATAACACCAATCTGGATAGGTTGCGATTTAGACGGTGTCAAGCCGGGAAGTTATTCCGGCACGGTCTCGGTGTCAACAGGTGAACCAAACGCAATGACTCAGGTTATTCCGGTTACGATAAAAGTGTCAGGTGAACCAGCTGAAAATCACGGGTACAACGAAGGAAAGCGACTGGCGAGACTGAATTGGCTTAACTCAACCGCTGGACTTGATGACAATGTAACTCGTGGATACATACCGGTTAAAGTCGAAGGAAACAAAGTGCGTATTCTTGGACGAACTTTAACAATTGCTGAAAACGGCCTCCCTGCCGCAATTGATACCTTTTTTACAGGTGCAAATGAATCGCTTAAAAAAGAAAGCGAACCAATTGTTAACAAGCCGTTCCAGTTCGTAATAGAATTGAATGACGGTTCGTTAATAAAACTGAAACCGGGAAAACTTACATTTGACAAATCAACGTCGTCACGAACAAGTTGGCATGTGCTAAACACTTCTGAACAGTGTGATCTTGAATGTCAAGGAGCGGTTGAATATGACGGATTCGTTGATTACAAATTGATGATGACAGCAAAAACGCCGCTTGAAATTAAGGATATAAGGCTTGAAATTCAAGTCGTCGAAGAAAAAGCGGAATACATGATGGGACTGAATCATGAAGGCGGAACCCGGACGCCCGATTGGAATTGGAAATGGGACGTAACGAAGAATCAGGACATGCTCTGGATCGGCGGCGTCAACGGTGGATTACGGATAAAATGGAAAGCTGAAAATTACACAAGACCGCTTGTTAATATCTATTACGCTTTTGGGAAATTGCATCTTCCGCCTTCTTGGGGAAACTTCGGGAAAGGTGGTGTCAATGTGTCAAAAGCTGTAACGGGGAACAATGCCGAAAACTCACGCGACGCTAACTCAAACGGTGTAAGTTCAAACAGTGCCAATTCAAGCGAAGTGGTTGTTTGCGCTTATTCCGGTGAACGAAAATTGAAAGCTGGCGACGTTTTGCATTACGATTTCGAGCTTCTGGTGACACCGCTTAAATTGATTGACCAAAACATTAAATACGCAGATCGGTACTTTCACGGAGGTGGAACCGATTCGGGGGCTAAACCCCAAATGGCCAAAAATTCAGGCGCGAATATTTTAGTGATTCATCACGCAGAAGATATTTATCCGTTCATCAATTACCCGTTTATTGATGAAAATGTCGAAGACATAAAAGAGTTGGTTAATAAAGCGCACGAAGATAATATCCGCTTGAAGTTGTATTACACAACCCGCGAATTAACGAAAGAACTGCCCGAATTCTGGGCGTTCTACAGTTTAAACGGCGAAGTTTTATTTCCGGGACCCGGAAACGAAAGCCGAACGGAAGCATTACACCCGAACGGTCCGCATCCGTGGCTTATTGAAAATGTACGGGAAAATTACATTCCGGCGTGGAGCAACGGAATTGACAGGGGGAAATTCAAAGGAGCAACTGACGTTTCGGTTATCACGACGCCAGACAGCCGCCTGAACAATTTTTACGTCGCGGGACTCGAGTGGATGATTAAAAACCTCGGTATTGACGGTGTATATATTGACGATTCCGCACTTGATCGGGTAACTTTACGTCGTGCCAGGAAAGTGATTGACGCGAACCGGCCCGACGGAAGAATGGACCTGCACAGTTGGAACCATTTCAATTCCTGGGCGGGCTACACGAACTGTCTTAATTTATACATGGATTTGCTTCCGTACTTCGATTTAACTTGGATCGGTGAGGGACGCGATTACAACCGTCAGCCAGATCACTGGTTAATAGAGGTCTCTGGAATACCATTTGGAGTGACCGGACAAATGCTGGAAGGGGGCGGAAATCCGTGGCGAGGTATGATTTACGGAATCACCGGACGTGCAGGATATGCAGGAAAACCCGAATCTATGTGGAAATTCTTCGACGAACATAAATTCATAGGTTCACGAATGATAGGTTATTGGGAAAAAGAGACGCCGTTTAAATCAAGTAATGATTTTATAAAAGGGACGATTTACATATTGCCACGTAATGAAGCCGCGGTTGTAATTGCAAACTGGTCGCCGGAAGAGCAGACAGCTGAAATCTCAGTAGATTGGGAAAAATTATTCGGAAGTGGTTTTAAGCCTGCTCCGAACGTTCCGGCAATTGAGAATTTTCAGGAAAATCAAGATTCATGCGACATGAAAAACATAAAAATACCCGGTGGAAAAGGATTATTAATAATTGTTAATGATGCGCCAAATGCTTGTTTTCGGTAAAACAGCGTGATAACGTTATCCCGAAAACGCATTACCACTTAGTCGCGGTAAACTTCAACTGCATTTGCCTGAAATATTTCACTACACCCTAATAGACCAATAGACTACGCTTTTAGTTGAAACCTTGAAAAAAAGTTTTTTTTCGGTATACTCGCAAAAGTTTTCTGTATCTTGCCAATAAATCTTTTAAAACTAAACGAGTGTATACTTCGTCACAGTTTATAAGGAAGTAATCGTTTTCCTATTAGAATGAGTAATTCCCCGACTCGAAAAACAGACGAGAATCACGAAATTCCGCATGATAATGCGGAAAACGTGGTAAAATCGTCCGTTTTTCAAGAATCGGGACTGTCAGACGCTGATTTTTTACGTTCTGAATTCGAAAAAATTGAATCTGAACTCATGGGAACGCTCTTTTTCATGCTCGGAAATAGCGAGGATGCCAAAGATGCGGTACAAGAAGCTTTTTTACGATGTTGGAAAAATCGTGATATGCTGGACAGTTTACGGAACACCAGGGCGTGGATTTTTCGTATTGCGACGAATTTGGCTCGCGATATGCGCAAATCAGCCTGGTCAAGAAAACGAAAGGAAATGCCCGATAATTATGAACTGGAAGATAAACTCCATTCGCGGGAACTATCTCCTGTAGAAAAATGTGAAAAAAACGAGCAACTCGAAACGGTAAGGCAGAAAATTTCATTAATGGAGGAAACCGAAAAGGAAATTTTCCTGTTACGTCAAAACGGTGACATGACTTATGAACAAATCGCCGAGTTCCTCGAAATGCCAATTGGTACTGTGAAAACTAAAATGAGAAAAATAATTATGGTTTTACGTGAGACGGTTTAAAGGTGAACAGGGGACCTGTCGTCCAGCCATAAATCGCTCGGCACAATGATTGTTAGCCGCCGAACCCTGTTCGGCGTTGCTCCCCTGAGCAGGGCTCCGGGGCTAACTGGAAACATAGAAACGCCTACAAAAAATGTCTACGCTTTTGGATCAACTTTACGAACTTCATTACGAACTACTTTCGGAAGTGGAAGCAGAGTCGCTGAAATTACGTATTGCTAACGAGCCGGAAGTAGCTACTCTTTTCGAACAGGTAAAACAGAAAGCGGACCTGTTTTCAGCAGCGGCAAAACT